>CAYYZP010000204.1:0-8719 GCA_964476165.1 uncultured Fimbriimonadaceae bacterium | reverse complement strand
TGCCAGCCAGGGCATGGTGACAAACGGAGGCAGCGCCTCACCGTGGTCACGGAGCCGCGCGACGACCGAGCCGATGTGGGGTGTATCTCGCTCGCTGGGCGGCTCGGCGTCGCTCTTGCAAAGATAATGGGCGTCGTTCGTCGCTACTAGAGGCAGATTGAGGTCTCTCGCAATGCGCACGAGCGACTCGTTGACCTGTTTCTGTTCCTTGAGCCCGTGGTCTTGGAGTTCGATGAAATAGCAACCCTCTTCGAAGATCTCCTTATACATCCCTGCCGTGTACTGCGCCTTGTCGTACTCGCCTTTCAAGAGGAACTGATTTATCTCACTTCCAAGGCAAGTACTTGAACTAATCAGACCTTTTGAGTGGCGCCTCAGGAGTTCATGATCGATGCGTGGTTTATAGTAAAAGCCCTCCAACGCGGCCACGGAGTGGAGCCGACAGAGGTTTCTGTACCCTTCCTCGTTACTCGCCAAAAGGAGCAAGTGAAAACTCTGTGCCTCCTCTCTTCCTTGCTTGTTGTGTAGCCCTCCAGGCGCGACGTAGGCTTCCATGCCGATGATCGGCTTGATCCCCTGTTTCTCGCACTCGTCGGCGAACTCCATCGCACCGAACATGACACCGTGATCGGAGATCGCAATGGCAGGCATTTCCAACGACTTGGCGCGCGCAACCATGTCCGGAATACGGTTGGCTCCATCGAGGAGGCTGTATTCCGTGTGATTGTGCAAGTGGACGAACTGGCGACCCATGGGTGTCCCGGCTGAAACGCCTGGCAAAGTGTAGACGGAATCGCCCGCCTGTTGGGAGCGGCCCGACGGTCAGTTTTACCAGCACCGATGTGGAAAACGCGATCCTGACAATTCCCGGTGGGCCCGCTCGACCAATTGATGGAACACCCACTTGGGATGTAAACGCATCCCAAGTTTTATTTATTATGAACATGCTTGAATCAGAACCGTTTGCTGGCCACCTCTCGAGTCTCCGATGTGAAGACCCGGCTGGATACATGCGATCGCCCGCCGCTGACATTTACGATCTTTTGTTTCTTGGATACCAGGATCCATCGTCTTCAGACAGCGACGACATTGAAACAGAACTTGACGAGCAAGTCGAGTCACGCAGCGCCGCTTAATTGGGAGACCGTGTCGCTTTGCGCCTCTGCATACGGCTCACAAAACTCTGCATCCTAAACCTTACGCCGATGCGATAGTCATTGGGTAACTGGCGCACGGAAATAAACGGCTCGAAACTTTCAGCGACGAGAGCGACCTCATATTCGCGGTCAAAAAACTCGCCTGTCGAAGGGTTTGCTTTGACCAAGAACCTAATGGTGTATGGGCCTGACAAGAGATCGATACGGCCGTGCAGGGCCTGTTTATAGAGAGGCTCGTCGAAGAGAAGGTCGGGCGTACCATGCACGCTTGTCGACGAGTAGGCCACCCCCACCGACGCTTGCTCACTTGGGCTCCAAACGAGCGCGGCTTGGCCCCGTAGCCACGAATAATCTCCCCTCTTGCTGGATGTCGTAAAGAGGTCGCCGCGAACCTGAATTCCTACAGTTGGCGAGAGTGCGATCAATGGCGCAAGGGCCGTGCCACGAAAGGCAAGCCGATCGACAAAAGGCGTTGCGCTCTCGGGTCTGATGCGTTGGGCTCTTGCAGTCCCTCGAAACGAGAACCCCGCCTTCTTTCCTGCCGATTCAAACACGCCCTCGAACTCCTTCGACACATTGTTGCTCACGACCGTCCGACCAAACGTCGATGTGTTCCACTTGGTGGCGATCGAGTAAATGGTTCGAGGGCTCCCGACTGCGCGCGATTCTTGCGATGGACCACGGACGCCGATGTTGTCGAACCATCCGTCTCCCATCTGCTCCTTGAGGTCGTCCTGTGGTTTGAGTTTTCTATAAGTCTTGTCAGGATCGGAACTCATCAAAGTTAGATCCAGTCCATACCCCGGAGCGCGCGAAGGAAAACTTCCCCAGTTCCCTCCCAGGACAAGAGAGTCCGACAATAGGAAACTGCTGTTCCAAGACACGCCAAGACCGACGCCTTTCTTGTTTGTGACCGAAGGAAGGTTGAAACCATCGATGCGCGGATCGAGGTCGAAACGCATTTCTTTGGCAGTGCCCAAGTGCGCGCCCAAAAGATCGAAGGTGACGTTCTTGGCGATCCCATATTTCCCGGGATAGATCCTCACTTTTGGCGAATTGATTTTGTAATCTGGATGTTTTCTGCGCGACAATGTTGCACTTGCCCGCGTCATCGTCCACTCCATTGGTTCGATCGACAGATTGCCGGCCCACATCCTCATGTTGCCGATGTTGGCATACACGTTTGAAGCCTCCCCTGTTTTGAGCCGCCAGTTGAACCGCAGGGTCTCCGTCGTTAAGAAGGCCTCAGGGTCTATGATTTCGACTCCGCCTTCCGCCACTCCTTCATAGGACCGGTAGTCGAGGGCCAGCCGCTCGCACCTGATCTCAGTCTGGTCGAACTTGGCGACGACCGAGCCGACGAACGTGACTTTTCCGTTTTCGGTGTCGATTTCAACCTGGTTCTCGTATTTGACTTCCAGTCCGCCGATCTCTTGGCTTTTCCGTCCTTGAGCCACCGGGTCTTGGGGGAAAAGGACTGGAATAGGGATGATGGGCATAAGGCGGGCTCCTGATTCTACCGGGCAAGTAAATCTAGTAGCATCGAGCGAACCCCTTGCGATCCTCGGCACGTCGTGATATAGTAAGTCCAGAAAGTCATGTTAAGACTGGAAGCAACCCTACTATCCAAGAACGAACAGGCTCTGGAAGAGTTACACTGGATCCACCGGTGCCGTCGTGGCGACGAAATGGCCATGGGCTCGATCATTGCCAAGCATCGAAGAAGACTCGTCCGGGTGGCGGCGAACGTTCTGCGAGACCCAGCCGAGGCCGAAGACGTCACCCAAGAAGCTTTCCTCAAGGCGTTCCGCGAACTCCACAAACTCCGCGACGACTCTGCATTCTCAGGATACATCTATCGCATTTGCGTCAGGCTGTGCATGGACCGGCTTCGATCGAAGCGCGTTGAAGCCATGGTCGTCGACATGCCTGAGCCATCTCGTGGATCGCAGGTCGAGACGCAGGTTTTAGTCGATGACCTCTTGGCTGAACTCACTCCCGAACTCCGAGCGACGCTAGTTCTTAGAGAGATGGAACAGATGAGTTACGAAGAGGTCGCCGAGATGATGAAAGTGCCTGTAGGCACAGTGCGTTCGCGGTTACACACCGCACGAGAAAGATTTAGAAACCTTTGGATCACTGCAATGGCGGAAGTCAGATGATATTAGAGAAGTGCTCAAAGTATCGCAAAGCCAAGTTGCTCGCCGGAGACGGTAGGGCGACTAAGAAGCAACGCGAGTTCATCGCAGTACACGAAAGTACGTGTCCTTCTTGCCTCGAAGAGCACGATCTTACGATGAACGCACTAAACTTTCTAAAGCACAACGTCATCGAGCCGAACGATTGCGCTGACATGGAACTGCGTATTTTGCGCAGATGGAAGGTCGAGCGACGAAGCCGAGCCGTCTCCTACTGGATGCCTGCCGTCGCCGGAGCGGTCGTCGCTGGAGCCGCGCTCTTAGCCGTATTGCAGATTTTGATCGCATCGCCGCAGATCAAACAGAAAGAGACAAAGGGCCGTGAGGCTCTTCTCAGAAAAAACGCGGGCCAAGTCGTGACGGATACGCCTTCAGCCCGACTAGATTCTGAGACGAAATGAGCCCTGGTACGAGGGCGTTCTATGGAGCCCTTGTCGGTGCGTTCGCAGTTCTGCTGTTGAGTCCTGTATCCAGAGTCTATTTTTCCCAGGGGTTTTGGTTCGTTCGCCACTCCCCCTCCACGGAGGTCGCTGCTGGGAGCGTTCCGCAAGAAAACGTCGTCGATCTTGTTGCCTTGTCGCGCACTGTGAGAGCGTGCCTCATCAACTTGACATCAGGCGAGTCCTCGACGGATGATCCTTCAGCAAAGATTAAGGCTTGCACGCTCGGAGCAAGCAAGGATCCGGACAACGCATTTTGGAGACAGGCAGAGTCTGTACTGAAAAACGCACGAAACGACCGCGCAGGTGCGGTGACCGCCCTTAAAACGGCTTCCTTCGCGACAAGATGGAACGACTACTCCGTCGAATCTATTGCCCAAGACGTCGACTCGGTCCTTTCAACGAGCGAGCAAAAATTGGCCTGGTGTGGCTCGCTCGAGCAAAGCCTCAAATCGGAAGGTGCCGAAAAGTCGATCGTTTCCTACCTAAGGGGAATCGCCGGTGATACGTTGGAGCATGACACCGCGACCCGCCTGATCATATTTCGAAACGCAAAGTTGATTCGAGACGGATCAAGGTCGGCGACCGGCTCAATGTTGGGCATCGAACTCATGGAACTCATCGCTTACGGCCCCACCGACGTTTCAACATTTAAAAAATTCCCTGGCATGACTGTCTCGCCAAAGGCGCTCGCATCTGCACGATCGCGGTTCGTGGAACTCGCTACAAAGGAGTCCAAGTCCATTGGCGACGAGATTGAAGAAGGCTACAGGAGAAACGACGCCTGGTCGGCGTTTGTGGACGTCGATGATGCAACGATGAATGTGAGGATTCTGACCGCGCTTAGCATTGTCACGTCGTCTTTGCCAGGCGCGTTCGTCTCGATCGGCCTTGTCGGAGCCATCGTGTTGGCACTTGGACTATTGTTGCGTGAGAGCGCGATCGCACGCACTGTGCTCACCCCCCCCTGGAACCAAATTTTGTCCGTTTGCACCGGAGTAGGCGTATATCTCGCCACAAGCCTCGCGTTTCCTGCAATCTGGGCGACGGTGTCTTTGGCGTCCTTTGGAGTCAGGCAGGACAAAAACCGCGAAGGTGTGCCGTCTGGTTATGGCGCGGCGTACGGGACGAGCCTCTCGATTCTTGCCATAAGTTTTTCGATCGTTTTGGGAATCTATTTCGTTTCCATCTCGCCGGCAGGCGGATATCTTGGTCCCGAGATCGGCCTGGACAACAGTTTGACGGGCAGCGGGTTTGCGCTCCTTGGGCTGACTGGCGTCATCTTGAGCCTTGCTCTGGTCACGGGCTCTGTCTGGGGGTTCCTTTTGCGCGTTCCGTCCGAACGCCTCGCTGCAGTGTCGCTGATGAGGTTTGGGGCATTCGTGTGCCTCGGGTGCTTCGCCGCAGGCATTCTCGTCGCCCCGATCTCGATTGCCGCTGACAAGATCGCCGCCGACCGCATCGACAAAATCTTTCAGCACGAGTCGAACTTTTACCTAACGCAGTAGGCCAGCGACTCTGAGCCAGCCGAGCCTTCTAGGTATAGTGGTTTCCCCGTCTATGAACGTCGTTATTTTGGGTTGTGGCAGAACTGGGGCAGCGCTCGCTCTCCAACTTTCAAGCCGTGGCCATAAGGTCACTGTCGTCGAAAAGAACCCAGAGTCCCTGCGAAGGCTGGGGAAGAAATTTCAGTTCAGGATCGTCCTCGGTAACGGCCTTGACGAGGACGTGATCGACAAAGCGAACATGGGCGACGCCGACGCCTTTTTTGCCGTTACGCGCGGCGACAACACCAACCTCATGGCCGCGCACATTGTGAGGAGCCGTTTCAAGACAAAGAAGATCTGCGTCAAAGTCTCCGACCCCCAGAGGGCCGAAGCGTATCGCAACATGGGACTGTTCTGCATCAATGCAAGCGGGCTCCTGGCTGGCATCTGCAGGGACTGGCTGACAGAAGAGCAGTTCCAATCGATCGACGCTTACAACGTCCTCCCGCCGGAGATGGTGTTCTAAATGTACGTCGTGCTCATCGGTGGGGGTAACGTCGGAATCCAGTTGGCAAAGAGGCTCATCGCGCGTGGCGAAGAAATCATCCTTCTCGAAAAGGACGCGGCCACCGCAGGAAAACTGACGACGCTTTTGGGCGAGCAGTTTGTCATGCACGGCGACGGGTGCGAACTGTTTACTCAGCGCGAGGCTGGATTCAATCGCGCGGACGTCATCGTTGCGGCGACCGGAGAAGACGAGGATAACTTCGTCGTCTGCCAACTAGCAAAGGAAGTCTGGAAAGTCGAACGCGTCATCGCACGCGTCAACGATCCGAGCCATGAAACGACGTTTCGTGAAATCGGAATCGACGAAACGGTCAGCGCTACGTCCATCATCTATAGCCTGATTGTCCAGCAGATCGCCAGCGATGACATCGTGCCCGTGGCGGCCCTCCACAGGGGAAACGTCGAAATCGTCGAGAACAACGTCTCCACCAGATCGCCACTTGTAGGGCGAAAAATCTCTGACATCAAGGTTCCGGCGAGCAGTTTCATCGCCTATCTCGTGAGGGATGGCCAGGGGCTCCAAGTCACCCCCGACACGACCATCGCAGTAGGAGACATGCTCGTGGCGATCGTGGCCACGTCTGACGCTGACGCCCTCAGAGAGGCCATTTGTGCCAAGCAGGCTGGTACCGTCTAAGAACCTTTGGCAAGGCTGATCGCGTCAAACAATAAAATTGGAACCCGTAAATGTTCCAAAGCATTGACAAGGCATTAGGTATCTCCCTTTGGGGGCCGAAAAAAGACCGACAGCAATCATTATTCACTGGAACATCTCGGCCTTGTTGGTAGACAAACCTTGCAAAGGCACATGCATCTACATATCGACCTAGGTTCGCGCACTCCGATCTATGTTCAGATCATCGAGTGCGTCAAGAACGGCATAGCGAGCGGTGAACTTTCGGCAGGCACAAAACTGCCGCCGGTACGCAGGCTCGCGCACGAACTGAGCGTGTCAAAACTCACGGTGTTCCGGGCTTATGCGGAACTCCAAGAGGCAGGGCTCGTGACGGGCCGTCCTGGACAAGGAACGATGATCGCTCCGCTCCAGGAACACGCTCTTTCTGAACTTGGGCGCATCAGCAACCGTCAAAGCAGCGCCGTCGTCGAGTTCCATGACAAGACGACGCAAGGGCACGGGCGCAACTTTTCGGTCAGTGGTCCGGACCCTGAACTTTTCGACTACCAGAAATGGCTGGACAACATAGCGACTATGAAAGGTCAAGGCGCATGGAACTTTTTTGTGCCAAATGATCTAGGGCAGTCAGAAATGATTCAGGCTGGAGTCGAATTGCTCCGCCCGCACAGGGCCGACGTCGATGAAAGCGAGATCGTCGTGATAGGTCGAGGTCGGGAGATCGCCTCGCGGATCAATCAAGGGCTGGCTCCGAAAGGCTCGCACGTTCTCATTCAAGAGCCGCACAACCTAGGCGCCGAAGAGATGTTTACCGATTTTGGTTTCGTCCCGCACGGGGTCGCTGTTTTCGACCAAGGCATCGACCTCGACCACATCGAACTCCTGGTCAGGACCCACGCGATCAAGGTCGCGTTCGTCGAGCCCACGTTTGGCTCAGGTGACGGAAAGGTATGGCCGGTCGCAAACAGGAAGGCGTTCTTGAGACTCATGCACAAGCAAGGCATTACGGTCGTCGAGCGCCTTGCATCGACTGAGATTTCGTTCGTCGACGATCTACCGCCTACACTTGCGAACCTTGCGCCGCAGTGCGACGTCATTAGCGAACTCCCCTTCTCAGAGACTTTCGCTCCAGGCATCGGAATCGGCGTCGCGGCAATACCGGCGACACTAATGCCTTGGTTCCGAAGATCGAGGCGCAACACTGGAATTACCGTCGACGTTTTGACCCAGTTCGCCGCTGCCAAGATGGTGATGTCGGAACAATATCGCGAACACTTCGAACGTACGATACCAATTTACAGGGCAAGAAGGGACACGCTCGTGAGGTCACTTTGGAAAGAAGCGCCCTTTGTCAAAGTCAATGTTCCTGCTGGCGGACTTTCACTTGAGATCACACTTCCCAAATCTGTCGATCCCCACGCACTGTTCCGTGAAACGCTCGCCGCAGGATCGCCCATCGTGCCTGGAAGGTTCTTGACAACGCGAGGACGAGGAAGCCGCACTGCGAGGATCTCCTATGGGCTCATGACGCCCGAAATGATCCACACTGCGGTTCAGAACATTTCACCGGTATTGCGATCGTTCGTCGAACCTGCAGAAAAATCGGGCACAATCTAGCCCTATGCAAGAACTCAACCGGTGCTGGCTGGGGTTTCCTGTGCCATCCGCGTTTGCACAAAAGATCGCCGACGTTCAGTTCGCGATCAAGCGCAAGGCAGGCGGGGAGGGCGCGCGATGGCTCCCGGCTCCAGAACTTGCATTGTTTTTGGTAACCATCGGTGAGATTTCTCCAATGACGATCACCAGGGTCCAGTCGGTAGTGAGCCAGGTCGTTCAACGGCACAAGCCGATCGCATTGCGGCTCGAAGGCGCAGGAGGCTCGCCCAATGCGGTCATGCCCAAATCGGCGTGGATCGGCGTCAATGGCGACAAGCCCGCTCTCTTTAAATTGCAGCAAGACTTAGCAATCTGCGTTAAGCCCCTTGTGCAGGCGATCGATGACAAGCCGTTCGAGCCCGTCGTCGAAATTGGAATCCTGCGCAAGTTCGAAGAGCGCGCAAGGACTGAACTTGGGCGTGCGATTAAGATTTCAGCCACTGGCGTCATCGGTGATTTTACGCTCGGATCCGTCCATCTTTTTGCTTCGACGGTCACCCCCACCGGGCTGACGCTTAAAAGCGTGTTCGAACTTCCGCTGGCTAATTGAGCAACCGAGTAGGATTTTCTAAAAGGTCGC
>CAYYZP010000203.1:0-2591 GCA_964476165.1 uncultured Fimbriimonadaceae bacterium | reverse complement strand
CCCTGCCCGTGCGTGTCCCAGTTCATTTTGTCGATCGTCCTCAATGGGTTTTCGTAAACGTGTAGGTTTCTGACGTAGGGGTGTATCCATTTCTGCCATGAGAAGTGGTTCTGTCTGTGCCCGAATCCGGTCGGAAACGTGCACCGCTCGGTGTTGTCGTTGAGTTCGTTGTTGAGCGATGAGTTCTTGATGCAGCCATCGTTGCGCGGATACATGTCGTCGTTGTCTGTCGCGTACATGATCAGGGCGAAGCCGATCTGCCGGGTGTTGGAGATTCCGACGGATGTTTTCGCAGCGATCTTTGACCGGGAAAACACTGGGAAGAGAATGGCCACGAGGACGACGATGATCGCGATGACAACAAGAAGTTCAATGAGAGAGAACGCCTTTCGCATCATCACCAATGGCCTTTCCACTTTCAGACATTTGACTTATATCCTTAATCAAACGTGAAGTGTGTTCGGTTTTCCACAATTTCTAAATGAGGGCGGCGCGATGGGCTTGCCAAGTCTGATTTGATTCATCGATCCATGCCTCGATCTCAGTGAGCGGCGATGAATTTTCTATGAAATGGCGCAGTCGGTCGGTTCCGGCGATGATGTCGATCGGCAGGAGCGTGTCTTCATATTCGTAGGGGGGCTGACGCCAGGCGAACTGGTTGGGCCATAGGTTTTTGATGGTTTGGAGAATGGCTACAGTCGTGATGACGGGTCTGAACGTTTCGCGGTCGGTTACGTGAATGAAAGCGCCTTGGCAGACTTCGCCTGCAAATTTTTGGAACGTGGGTTGGAACTGGATTGGTCTGAAGTATGCTCCTCCGAGTTTCTGATCGTTGAGTGCGTCGCAAAGTTTCCATGCATCAATGAACGGCGCGCCGAACGTTTCGAACGGCCTAGTCGTGCCGCGCCCTTCGCTGAGGTTCGTCCCTTCGAGGAGGCACTGGCCCGGATAGACGATGGCGGTGTCGAGGGTCGGCATGTTGGGGCTTGGCATGACCCACGGGAGTCCTGTTTCGTCGAAGTATTGGTTTCTATTCCAACCTTCTAGTTTCACGACTTCGAGTTCGCAATTTGGATAGTGGTTTTTTTTGGAGTGCATCGCGATTTCGCCGATGGTGAGACCGTGTCTGATTGGAAGAGGGTGGAGTCCAACGAAGGACGCGAAACTGGGATCGAGTATCGGGCCCTCTGCTTGCATGCCTCCGATGGGATTGGGGCGGTCAAGGACGGTGATCGGAACGCCGTTTCGTTGACACGCTTTCATGCAAAGGGCAAGAGACCAAATAAACGTGTAATATCGTGCGCCCACGTCTTGGAGATCGACCACGAGGCGGTCGACCTTTTCGAGCATCTCGTCGCTGGGCTCGCGGTGTTTTCCGTAAAGCGAGTAGAACTTCTGCCCGGTCCGCTGGTCGTACCCGCCCTCCCATTCGACCATGTTGTCCTGGGTGTGGCCCCAAATCCCGTGCTGTGGGCCGAGCACGCACTGGATATCGATTTGCGCTTGTTGGAAGTGGTCGATGACGTGCCTCCGGTCGCTGGCGACCGAAGCCTGGTTGCACAGCAGCGCGATCCGCTGGCCCTTTAGGGACTGGAAGCGTTCTGTTATCAGTCGATCCAAGCCTGTGCGCGTCATGCTTCAACTATTCTGGTCTACACAGATGGTTGAGGGTTGCTCACCTCATTCCACACTACTGTTCCATTCTCGGCTATTGGTGCGGGCACTCTTGACTCACGGGACAACAGTGGCACACGGACGGGAACCACCAGGTCTCGGTCCTTTCGTCGTAAGTGCGGCGGATAGGGCGATCTTCGAACTGCGCCAGGAACTGTCTCATCTTTATTCGATTATAGATCGATTAGAGGCGGCCCATTATGGGGTAGGAGAGGGGGTTGGGGGCTAAACTTGGGGCGCAATGCTTGCCTCGATTCTTGCCGCTTCTCTCACTCAGCCCGATTGGCCGCTGACACACGCCGAGGCGACCGGATATAAAGAGACTTCTTCGTATGCGCAGGTTGTGAGTTTTCTAAACGACTTGCAGAAGGTGACGCCTGTGCGTGTCCAATACATCGGTCAATCCGACGGCGGACATCCGATTCCGATGGCGATCGCTTCTTCGCCTCAGGTCTCGAGCGCGCAAGAGGCGGCGCGGTTTGGACGACCAATCGTTTACATCCAGGCGAACATCCATGCGGGCGAAGTGGAAGGGAAAGAGGCGGCGCTCGCGCTCGTGCGCGACCTTTACCGCGATGACAGCGACCTGTTGAAGAAACTTGTGCTGGTGGTCGTTCCGATCTACAACATCGACGGCAACGAGCGGTGGGGGGACGGGCGCGTGAAGCGGCGCAGTCAGACCGGGCCGGACGTGATCGGCGACCGCACGAACGGAAAGGACCTCGACCTTAATCGTGATTGCATCAAGGCGGAGTCGCCCGAGATGCGCGCGGTGCTCTCGCACATCTACACCAAGTGGGACCCGGAAGTCGTGTTCGACTTGCACACGACCGATGGCACGCGGCACGGGTATGGGCTCACTTATTCGACGCCTTTGCACCCGAACACGAACAAAGCGGTGCTGGAATATGCGCGGG
>CAYYZP010000202.1:0-6416 GCA_964476165.1 uncultured Fimbriimonadaceae bacterium | reverse complement strand
GATGTCGGACACGGTTCGATGATCACGAAGTTCTTTGTCGTTGCCCTGATCGGAATGGGGCTCAACATCGCAGTCGGCACGATCGTGGCGCACATGCTCAACTCCGAAACTAAGACCGCTTGGTTGATCGCGCGCGTCGTCTCAACTGCGGTCGTGGTCTTCTGGAACTTTTTCGGTCAGCGGATGTGGACGTTCAAGAAGTTCGGACAATGAACAACTTCTACGAATGGCGCGATGCCCCCCCCGCGCAGTACGCGGTGATCGGCGACCCAATAAATCATTCCCTTTCTCCGCTCATCCAAAACGCGGCGTTCAAAGCCGCTGGAATCGAAGCGATCTATACCGCTGTCCGTGTTCCCGAAAGCGAGTTCGAAGAAGCGATTGATCGCCTCAAAAAAATCGGATATGTCGGACTGAACGTCACCGTTCCGCTCAAAGAGCGTGCATTTCGCTGGGCGGTGAACGGGCAGGCCGAGTTTATGGCCCTTGGATCGCTCAATACTCTCCTCCTCAATGACAGGAGCGGAACTAACACTGACGTTTTGGCAATGGAGGCCATTTTGCAATCGTGCGGGACAGACAATGAAGACCGCCCGGCTGTCCTCATCCTCGGAGCCGGGGGTACTGCGCGCGCACTCATTGCCCATCTGTCGCGCCGAGGCTACAAAGTGGCAGCGTGGAACCGCACCAGGCAAACGCTGATGAACGTCGTCGAACAAACTAGGTCAGAGGTCGAGATGAGAGAAGTTGCCGACCCGACAGGGTGCCAATTCATCATCAATGCAACGTCGTCGAGCCTCAACCATGAAAAGATTCCTGTCCTTTGGGGCAAGGCCCCGCAGAACGCCGTCGCCATCGACTGTTATTACAGTCGCTCTACAACGGTGTTCGAACATGACGCGCAAGAAAACAGTGTGGCGGCTATGAACGGCATTCGACTCCTTGTGGGCCAAGGCGCGAAGTCGTTCGAATGGTGGACGGGTATACCCGCACCAATAGACGCTATGCTAGATGCAATCAATGAGGATCGAGCGACCGACTGACACGGTGTTGGACGAGGCGGCCAACGCGCTCAATCGAGGAGAACTTATCGTCCTTCCCACGGAGACGGTCTATGGACTTGCGTGCAACGCCCTCGATCCGATCGCCGTCCGAAAAGTCTTTGAGACCAAGGGTCGGCCAAAAGAAAACCCGTTGATCGTCCACCTTTCGACAATCGACGACCTGGGAAAAGTCGCACACGACTGGCCAGAACTCTGCGAAAAACTCGCCGAGCGGTTTTGGCCCGGGCCGTTGACGATGGTTCTGCCAAAGAAACAGATCGTTCCCGATGAGACTTCGGCTGGACTTCAGACAGTTGCAGTGCGGGTCCCAAACCATCGCATCGCCCTCGAAGTCATCAGGCGAGCCCGAGTCCCAGTGGCGGCACCTAGCGCAAACCCTTTCATGGCGCTTTCCCCCACCTCGGTCGACGACATAGATCCGCGTATTGGCGACTGTGTGCGCATGGTCATCGATGGCGGACCGTGCGAGATCGGCCTCGAGAGCACTGTCGTCGATCTCACAAACGATCAGCCTCGAATCCTTCGCCCAGGGGCCGTGACAAGGGCGCAGATTCAAGCAGTTTTGGGAATGCCTCTCGGTCACCAACCCCCGAACGAGATGCACAGTAGCCCTGGAATGTATCCCAGGCACTACGCGCCAAACGCTCGGCTCTTGGTCGTTGAAAAAATCTGCGACCGCGCGCCGGGACTCGTCTTCGGTACGCCCACTGGCGGAAATCAGATCAAGATGCCTGCAGACGCGCAAGCCTACGCTGCGTGTCTCTATCGTTCGTTGCGAAAACTGGACTCGACCGGCGCAATGGAGATATATGTCGAATCCCCCCCCCAAACCCCAGAATGGGAAGCCGTCCACGACCGCCTTAAAAAAGCCGCTGGCTGATGGGTGAAATGCGTGATGCTGGGAGGGCGAGCTGATGTTGGAAGGGCGAGCGTCCCCGCGAGCCGACCGGTCGCGCGGGCTGCCCAGTCCGCCTACCGTTCGCAGGCTCTTAGCCCGCACCTCTACAAGATTAGTTCCGTATCCCTCCCCTGACTCGCACTGTGCATTCTTGCAAAGCCCGAGTTCGGGGGAGTTGTAAGTACACGCGCCGTCCCCTGAAACACAGATTCCAAATATCAAATATCAAATTTGAAATCGGCCCGCGAGGAGGCTATCTGGCCATTGCACCTGCGGCACAGCGCGGCTCGCGGGGACGCTCGCCCTCCCCATTTTATCAATCCCCCTCCCTCAGAACGTCACTCCGTCCGACCGCGAACGAGCACGACGGGGCGAGTCACCTTTTGCATGATTGAAAAGAAGAGTTTGATCCCCGCCTCCATCTGTTCAGGGTTCCGACGCGAGAACGCGATCAGAACGCGGGCTGCGTCGACCTCTTCGGCGATATCGTGGATCAGGATCGGCAGGTCCCGTGCATGTTCTAGCCGGACTTCATGCGGCGTTTTCAGTTCAATGAGGCGCGCCTTGCTGAGTTCGATCGCCTTCAGCGCGCGCTCTTCGATCTCGGGCATCGGCGCTTGCAAGGGCAGATGTCTTGGCACAACGATGGGGAACAGTAGGACCACTTTTCCAGGCGTCGAATCGACGTACTCTTTTATGAGCAAGAGGAGTTCTTCGTCGCTTTCGTCAGCCGAGAGGATCGCAAGGATCGTTCTGGCGGACTCCTTAGCTTCCATTTCACGCTTTCGCTTCTTTGGTTCGTGGTCAGGAGACAAGAGAAGATCAAGGGACTTGCGCGCTGCCTCGACCGTATCGGCGATCGGCAGGCGCGAGCGCACCTCCGAAACGCTCCGCATCACGTCAAGCACAGGGGGGGGGACGGCCGCGACGACGATCCGAGCGTGCTCGTGCGCCTCAATAAAGTCGATCGCATCGCGAAAAGTCTCGGCTCCCGCCGGCGTAATCTCGGTGATCCCACTGCAGTCGATAACAACGCCAGTCGGGTGCCGCTTGAGTGTGAGCGAGATTGCAGTATGAATCGTCTCCCAAAAATTGGAGCGTAGCGCTCCCGTCAATACGATGACGTCTTCATATGATTCGACAATCAATCTAAGAAATACCTCACGTTACTAATGACGACGTTTCGCCGGCTCCCCAAAGCGATTTTCAAGAACAGTGCGAGATTACTGTGCAAAAGGCTCTGGTACTTGTATTTTGGGACAGCTTCCGAGACAATCACCGTCACCATATGGTTTTCGTCCTTTGCTTCAGAAATGGCTTGGTCGACATATTCAATGACAGGTCTCACCAATGACCGGTAGGGGGACTCCAAGATGACCAGCGGTATGTCCGCGCCGAATCGTGTCCACTGTTCCTTTAATGTCTTGGCGCTCGCCGGATTCAGCATGACATGGACGGCTCGAACGTCCTTTGATAAGGCAAGGGCGTACGAAATGGCTTTCAGTAGGCCGCGGTGCATCTGAGGAACAAGCAACAGCACCGTCATCGTAGAGTGCTGCACTTGGTCTCCAGGTCTGATGTTTAATTTTCGTGCAAGGTAGTCGTAGTGTCGCCGGATGCCAAAGAAGACCACGATGACCAACCCTATAGCGACGACCGTCAGCCAGGCGCCCTCGCTCCATCGTGTCGTCAGTTGAACAATTGCGACAATACCGCATACGACCGATCCAAACAGGCTGACATGCTTTTTCCAAGAACGACGCCCCTGCTTCTTCCACCAGGCGACCATGCCTGCCTGGCTGAGCGTGAACGACAGGAACACTCCGATCGCGTACATCGGTAGCAGCGCGTGTGTGTCCGCGCGCATCGCAACCACAAGGACAATGGAAAGTGCCGACAACAAAAGAATTCCGTTTTGATAGACAAGTCTGTCGCCGAGGCCCGTCAATTGTCGTGGCATGAAACCGTCTCGAGCGATGAACATGGAGAGCCGTGGAAAGTCTGCATATCCGGTGTTCGCAGCGAGAACAAGGATCAACGCAGTCGCGCCCTGGGTCAACAAGAAACCGATGTTCTCTCCGCCGAACAAATGTGCCGCGATCTGTGCAAGGACTGTTCTGTACGCTGGATTGATCGCGCCGTCCAAGTACATCTCCGTCGATCTAATGCCGAAGTGGTATGCTAGCCAGGAAGTTCCAAGGAACAAGATCGACAGAATAACTCCCATTGCAACGAGCGTCTTAGTGGCGTTCCGGGCCTCTGGCGACTTGAAAGCGAGCACTCCGTCCGCAATGGCCTCTGTCCCTGTCAAGGCAGTGCATCCAGCGGCGAACGCTTTGAATATGAAAAAGAAGAACGCTATCCCAACAAGTCCTGCATTCGTTGTTGCGATGGGCTCAGCATAGATCGCCGAGCCGCGTTGGGGGAGGCCGGGAACACCCATTGCTTGCAGTGCGCCGAACACGATCAGAATCGAAATCAAGACGACGAACGAATAGGTCGGTACTCCAAAGACGACTGCGCTCTCCTTTGCTCCACGAAGATTCACGAAAGCGATGATGCAAATCGCGGCTACCGCGAAATGTACGGCGTATTGCGCGGCGGCAGGGGCCATTGCAGTGATCGCGCTCGCGGCGGCAGAAACAGAAACCGCGACGGTCAGCACGTAGCCGATCAGTAAGGAGGCGCCCGCTACAAGACCATAGTTCTGGCCGAGGTTTTCTGACGTCACCCGGTACGAGCCGCCACCTTGGGGATAGGCGTTGATAGTCTGGTAATAACTAGAGATAACGATCCACAGAAGACACACCAGAGCGACTGAGATTGCAACAAGGTATTTGAGATTCTCTGGGCCGCCTCGAGCGAGTTGCACAAGGATTTCTTCGCTAGCGTATGCGGTCGAGGACAAGGCATCGGAAGCAAAGACGGGCAGGGCAGCAAGTACTGCGAGTCTCTCGTGACTTGCGAACTTCGAATGGATCGGCTTGCCGAACAGGAACTGCTTGATCTTGCTAAAAAGGCTCATTCTTCGGCTGCCAAAGGTGGAATCTACCCGTTTCCAGCCTCAGTCCTTGCCGACGATACGTTCAACCAGCGCGAACTTCTCGTCAAAAACGAGGTGGGTCGAGGGGGGGCCGTGGAGCCTCAAAGCTTGTCGAGGATTGAGCGAGCACGCCCTGATCGCGGTCTCGACCCCGAAGTCCTCCGCGATATTGCGAAAGGCGTCAAGAAGTGTGATCGCGCTCCCAGCCAGTGCACCGTTCGACGCGAGCCTGACTTCGCCCGGTGACGTCACGCACTCGTGCCCCCACATCGTCACTTTCTTCCCTGCTGGCATTCCAGTGGCCAAGGTGCTGTCGCTGACAGCGATGACACCACCCGCAGGTTTGCGCTTGAACAAGAGTTCCGCCGCCTCGCGCGAAACATGGTGCCGGTCATAGATGATCTCGCAAGCGAGGGCATCGTTCAGCAATGCGTATCCGACCGTTCCCGCTTCGCGGTGGTGCAGACCGCGCATCGCGTTATAGGTGTGCGTCGTGTTCGAAACGCCTGCTTCGAAACCAGATTGAGACTCAGCGAAAGTCGCGTCGGTGTGGCCCATGCTCACGATCACCCCCCTCTGCGTCAAGAAGCGGACGAGGTCCAATGCACCGGGAATCTCCGGCGCGAGTGTGACGACTTTCAATCGCTGGTCATCGAGGACATCTCGCCACTCTTCCTGTGCACTGATCGAATCGAGGATGTGTTCCACCGGCTGTGCGCCTGGGTGCTTCTTGCTAATGAACGGACCCTCCAAATGAAATCCGCCGATCATCGGGTGGTCGGGAAGGTTTTTGAGCGCAGCCTTAATGTCGTCCAGCGCAGCGGTCACGGTCGTGGGAAGCAAAATCTCATATCCGACAGCGGCAAGTAGGTCACAGAGCGAGACCATTTCGTCAACGGATGCGGACATGAAGTCGATCCCGAACGACCCATGAATATGGATGTCGACGAATCCTGGACAGAGGATGTGGCTCGCGCCTTCGTCGGTCGGTGCTAGCAGCGGCTGGCCGCTTGACCAATCGACGGTGTAGTTGCCGAATCCGCGAAGGCCAACGGCTTTGACGATGCTGCTCATGGTCTGATGGAGTATCCCATAGACGACTTGATGACGTAGCCTTCCATCTCGAGCATCGTCAGTTCCGTCAGCACCTCACCGCTCGTAGCGGCAACGAAGGGCAGGATCGCTTCTGGAGACTTGGGCTCAGCGTCAAGCGCGGCGATGATGGCGGACTGAAGGCCCGTCAGGCTGGCCCGGTCGTCTCGAAACTCGTGTGCCTCGATCCCCAACTCTTCCAGGACTTGCGCCGGACCGTCCACGAGCGTTGCGCCGTCTCTGACCAATCGGTGTGAGCCACGAAACCCCGGCATGTCGATCGTGCCCGGGACGACGAACACGGGCCTGCCCAAGTCTG
>CAYYZP010000201.1:0-2029 GCA_964476165.1 uncultured Fimbriimonadaceae bacterium | reverse complement strand
CCGGCAGGTTCAGTTCCTCCATCGTCTGAATGTAGTAAGGAATGACGCGGAATGCAGCCTGGAAGAAACCGCGTTGCTGATAAATGTTCCCGCGAAACCGGGCGAGGCCCTTGAGTTCGATGGCAAAGTCGAGTTCTATCTCTCGCTTGAACCGGTCCAGTTGTGTCTGGCTCAAAAGTTTTGACAGCGCATCGCGAAACTCGGACTCTTCAAAATGAGGAACGTCGTCAAGAGGCAAAAGATCGCCATACACTCGAACGTAGACTCTTCCTGTATCGGTCTTGATGTGCAGGTCAGACCCGTCCATCTTGACGCACCGTTCAAGCAACTGCTCAAGTTGCAGCATGTACGCCCTCCACGAGCCCTTCTTTGACCGCTCGACGCGTAAAGTCTTGAACGCTCGAACACTTGGCGAGCGCGTGCTCGTAATCAATCCTTTCCGCTTTGAGAAGTCCAAGAAGGCAAGAGTCGAGAGACTGCATCCCAATCGAGCCGCCAGTCTGGATGTCGGTTCCCAATTGGTGGGTCTTGCCGTCCCTTATCATTGTGCGAATTGACGCAGTCGCCAGCATGACTTCGAAAGCCGCCACTCGTCCCTTGTAGTCCTTTGTCGGCAAAAGTTGTTGTGAGATCACGGCTTGGATGGTGACGCTGAGTTGTGTCCTAATCTGCTCTTGTTGGTCGGGTTCGAAAACGTCGACGATGCGGTCGATCGTTTGTGCTGCGTCTACAGTGTGGAGCGTCGAAAAGACAAGGTGTCCGGTTTCTGCGGCGGTTATGGCAAGTTGGATCGTCTCAAGGTCGCGCATCTCACCGACGAGGATCACGTCGGGGTTCTGCCTCATCACGTGCTTGAGTGCATTTGCAAACCCGTGCGTGTCCGTCCCCTTTTCTCTCTGGTTGATGATGCTCATTTTGTCTTGGTGGACGTACTCGATCGGATCTTCGATCGTGATAATGTGCTTCCTCGAATTGACGTTGATGTGATTGATCATCGCGGCGAGCGAGGTCGATTTCCCTGAGCCGGTCGGCCCCGTCACAAGAACGAGCCCGCGTGGCAACATCGACACTTGTTTGGTCACCAATGGAATGCATAGTTCGTCGATCGTTCTGATGCGGTAGGGGATCAGTCGGAAGACGGCGCCGACTTGCCCCCGCTGCCAAAACATGTTGACGCGGAATCGGGCAAGGCCCTCTATAAAGTAGGAGATGTCGAGTTCTTTGTACTCGTAAAGCGTTTTCTTTCGTTCTTCGGTCAGGATCGCAAGGAGTGTCTGTTCGAGTTCGTCGCCTGCGAAAGGCGGCTCACCGATCCGTTCCAATTCCCCACGGATCCTCAAGAGGGGGGGGTTGCCGCTCTTAAGGTGAAGGTCGCTTCCATCTTCAGCGACCATCTGGCGCAACAGCCCGTCTAGCCTGGACACAGTTCAATCACCTCATCTTCTAAGCATCTGCTTGAGTTCCGAGACCACGCTCGAGTAGTTGAGCGCCGTCGCCTCGTCGATGATTCCGGCTTTCACATAACGCGCAAGGCCTTGGTTCATGGTCTGCATTCCCCAGAACCCGCCCTCGTTCATGAGGTGGTAAAGGTCGCCGAACGTGCCGTCTTCGACCGCCTTGGAGACAGTCGGCGTACAGATCAGGATTTCGGCGACGACGACGCGACCATTTCCGTCCGCGCGGGGAACCAGTTTTTGCGCGACAATGGCTCGCAAGGATCCAGCGAGACGAAGACAGAGGTGCCTCTTCTCGTGCGGTGGGAACATGTTGATGATCCGATCCAGCGTGTCGTATGCGCTCTGCGTGTGGACCGTGCTGAAGACCAAGTGGCCCGTCTCACCAGCCTGGAGCGCGGCGTGCATCGTCGTGATGTCGCGCATTTCGCCGATAAGGATCACGTCCGGCGCTTCGCGGACGACCGCGCGAAGGGCCGGCATGAAATCCTCGGTGTCTAGTCCGACTTCGCGCTGGCTCACGTAGGAGTTCTTGTCCATATGCTCGATTTCGAGCGGATCCTCGATCGTGACGA
>CAYYZP010000200.1:0-3181 GCA_964476165.1 uncultured Fimbriimonadaceae bacterium | reverse complement strand
CACACCCGTCTCAACTGCCGAACGCCAGTCGTGGTTCGCCGAGCACCGACCTTTCCGTGACCCGAGCGCTCGACTTTCGGGACATGACGGTACCAATCGCTTCTAGCCCGGACGAGTATTTCGAGAACCTCTGTGGCGAGAGCCCTTCTGTCACCAAAATCTCCCTGAGCCACGTTGGGATCACACTGTTGAACTTGACTTCCATGACGCAACTGTTCGGGCGGACGATCGGCAGCCCAGAAAACGCGTCGATGTTCGTGTAGACCTCGGGCGGATAGGCGTGGACGGTCCGGTCAAAGGTCAGCCTAACCCGCTCATCAACCGCCCCCTGCCAGGCTTCGCGCTCATAAGAGATCGTATCGGAAGGCTCAAGCCAAGAACCGGCCGCGTAGTTTTCGATCGTCCGCGCAACCGCCAATGCGGCACGGTCCTCTCGCCGGACAGCCTCTGATGTTCTTTGGAGCGCGCTCGCATCGAGAAGCACCTCTCTCGCAAACTCGGTCGAAATTTTGATCCGGTCTTTGAATACGTTGTCCTTGCGGCGATACTTGATCTCCAAGAAATACGGTCTTTCGTCAAGGTCCCTGCCGCCTGAGATGACACCGTAATATCGCAGCCGGAGTTTTCGTCTCAACGACTCGCCGTCGAGTTTTTCCCAATATGAAGTGTGCGTCGGCGAGTCGAAATACATGCTGGTCACGCGGTACCGCGCCTCGTTTCCGTTTATGTCAGGCACGAGCGCGTCTTTGGCTTTGTCGAGCACCGCCCTTGCCTGTTCGTGGGGGATCACGAACTTGATCTCATAGCGCGTGACCGTCACTGTTCCTCCAAACTCTTGCGGATGGCCTCCCAGTCGTCGGGAATCTGCTTGATCGTCGTGACGCGGTTCGTCTCGCTCTTCATCGGTGTCACTTGGGTGTTAATGAGCATGAGCGAAGTCCGCGGCTCGAGTCTTACTATGTCGCCCCCGATGAATTTCACATCTTTCAGAATTGCGCTCCCCCCCCTTGCATAGACGAATTTCTTCCGATACGCGTGGACTTGTATCCTGTTGTTGTCGAACGTCACCCGTTCAATAATTGCGCGGGCATTGTCCTTAGGCTCGATTCCAATATTGCATTGAATTATCTTGGTATCGGTCACATAGACCCGCGTCGCTTCACCAATGCTGATCCCCTTGTCTCCGCTCCTCAACATGGTGCAGTCCTTGACGCGCACCCTGCACTCCATCAGGTCGAGGCTGTCATTGCCTGAGTCATAAAAGGTGCAGTTTTGGACTATGCCAGTACACATGTCCAAGTCGAGGGCGTCCGCGTTGGACGACTGCCAGACCGAGTTCGTGACAATAACGTGCGATTCGCCCAAATTCACAGAATCGTCACTGATCAAGTTCCTGCCAAACCAGCAGTGGTCGATAGTGACCTCGGGGCAGTTGTAGACGTTGAACATGCCCTTGAACTGCTGCCCACCGTCTGAATCAGATGAACCCCCGTGAACACGGACATACGCAAACTTTGTTGCCGCGCTGTTCGCGCCAGAGACCGATAAGCAACCCCACGGTTCCTCGGTCAACGGCTCGATGACGATCGGCCTGTCCTTGGTGCCGATCGCCAAAGTCTTTCCCTTTGAAAAGAGACTGACACCAGGCCCCATTCTAATTGTTGTCCCAGGCTGAATTGTCAATGTCTGTGATTCGTTGACATAGATGTTTTCAGTCAACTTGACGAGCCCTGGGCCAAGTGTCACCCTTCCAGGGACCGGCGGCATGACCGTACCGGCGAGGAGGCTGACCGAATCCGACTGCGGTGGATACGCGGCGAAATTTGGAACGACATTCTCACCCGTGATCGCATTGAAAAACTGAAGCATTGAACCCCGACCGCCTACGGTGTAGACCGCTGGCTCGGCATCTGGCTCCGGGTTTGGGAACGAGGCGTTTTTATGCAGGTATGGTTTGCCCAAACCGGGATACATCAGATCGACGGGGTTTCCGCCTGCGTCACGGATCATCCCTACCTTGCCATCGGACGTCGACACACGGATCGCAATCCTTCCGGCAACGACGACCGTCGTTTTTTCGGGATCAAGACCAGGCACGATCGACACGCGGGCATCACCAAAATACTTCTCGATCATTGCCGTGCGCTTCTTGATTTTGTCTACGAAACCTTCTGCGCTCGCTCCGCCATCGAGCACCGACCTGGGCCGTCGATAAGGCTCCGAAAGAATCCCTGAATTGATGTCGGCGAGGAGGTCCTGTTCCATCAACCGGAACCGTTCATTGCACCACACACGGATCCTTTCTATTGATCCTTGCGCGTGCATCAGCGCCCGCAAGTGCTCGTTCCTCCTATGCACCCAATAAGGGTTTTGCATTGCGAGCCCAAGGATCGGATTGCTGACGAAATCGACCTGAGCAGTAAGGTTTGCAAGGGGGTCCCAGGGAACCGCCTCCAACTCTCCTTCATTGGTCGGCATATAGAACACCTGGTTGTGGTGGTAGTCCGAATGTGTGTTGCCGAGGAGCGACGCCACCGCGTAAAACTTTGCATACGCTTCCAAATCCAGATAGTCCCAGAGCCGTCGTGCGTTTTCCTCGTTCTTCTCCCCGTTGGCGATGTCGAGGAACTTCCCAAAGAACGCCTTGTCCTGCGGAGTCACGGCATCGAACACCCCCCACCAGTCCGCGTTCTCCCAAAGGACTTGAGTTCTCTTTACTCCTATCGAGTCGCCTTTGAAAAACGTGCCCGGCATCCGACGACTGACTACCGCGAGTTCTTCTCCAGGGCGGTACGACCGGAGATACACGCCGTAGAACTTTCCATTGATAAATACTCTCACTGGCTCGTTCTTGGTCGTGAGAATGCCGAGGCTCTCGCAAAGCATGTCAGAGACCTGGTACCACGATGCGATGTCGTCCTTGGGCCGCATGAGTTCCACATACCTCTGCCCCAACTCAATGTCCGCCTTCTTGATCTTCACCCTCATCGACGGCTTGTTCATATAGTGGTGATAGTCCCCCCACCCGCGCAAAGCAACATTTACCCGCTGGAGCACACCGCTCTCATCCCTGTACCTGGCGTTGAAGTACGGCATGTCCCCACTAGGATCGTGTCCTAGGTTCTCGTCACCGTTCCGCAGCGCGTACGTCATGTCCGTGAACGTGCGGTTATCAATGTAG
>CAYYZP010000199.1:0-1819 GCA_964476165.1 uncultured Fimbriimonadaceae bacterium | reverse complement strand
CGGACTCGCGCTCGTCGGCGTCGAACTGGTGAGCCGACAACGTCCACCCACGAAACCCTCCGACCGCAGGTGTAGTTTACGCCGAGGTGAAGTGTCCGGCGCGACCGACAAGTCTCTTAGGGCGAATGTGAACGACGCGTTCTCGATCGTCAGTACATCGACCGAGGATCCACGATTCGACACCGAAGTTGGATGCTATCGCTTGCACACGAGATGCCGACTCTGGCCGGCATATCACACAAAAGCCGATACCCATGTTGTAGACGCGGAACATCTCCGCGTCGCTCACACCCCCAACTGAACCGATGAGATCGAAAATCGGCGGCGCGTCAGGAAGATGATCAATCTCAAAGCCCACAGGGGCGAGGACTCGGGCCAGATTGAGAAATCCGTCGCTGGTTACGTGACAAAGCCCCGAAATTCCCAATCCTTCACTGAGCATCGCCAAAACAGGTTTGACGTATATGCGCGTCGGTTCGATGAGCTCTTCGCCCAACTTGCGGCCCAGTTCTGGCACCTCGTCACTCAAGCTCAGCCCTAAGCCATCCAACAATACACGTCGGGCCAATGTTAGGCCGTTACTGTGTATTCCCGTGCTGGCAAGCCCGACTATCACGTCATTGGGCCGGACATCCGCTCCTGCAATGAAGTGATCCTTATCGACAAGGCCCACACAGGTACCCACCAAATCGAACCCGCGCCCAGGGCGCTCGGACTTGATGATCTCCGGTATCTGCGAAATCTCGCCGCCAGGTATGGTGATGTTCGCCTGCTCCGCACCCTCACGAAGTCCCTTGCCAATCTGCATCAAGAGCAGATCGTCAGCTACTTCCACGGCTATATAGTCGAGCATCGAGATAGGCTCGGCGCCAACGCACAAGACATCATTCGCGTTCATCGCCACGCAATCAATGCCGACTGTGTCATAGCGGTCCATCATTTGGGCAATGATCGCCTTCGAGCCGATTCCATCGGTCGAGATTGCGATAGCTTGCTGAAGTCCGATGTCGAGGATGCTGGCATAACAACCGAAGTCGAGCTTCGACTGCCCAGGACGCAGTTTGAACGTCTCGCGAAGGTCAGAGATTAAAGACCTAAATCCCAGTCTCTCGTCGAGCCTTGCGACGCCCGAATCTTCGTATGTGTTCGCTGCCTTCTCCACGTTGTTTACTGCCATTTCAATTATCAAGTTCCGGCATCGCGTGTACAGTGACCGGAAACATCGCGCTCTGCCGCAATCCGTTAGCTACGGCCAGGAACTCAAGACCGAGACCGGAACCCGGCGCTGTCGCCTTCACGCGCCATTCAATGGTCCGTTCGAAGGTCCCAGGTCCGAGGTCAATCGTGGTGTTAGCCGACAGAACCTCAAAGTTCGCCGGGTCTGCAATGATCTGCACACTCGAACTGACGCAGTTGTCAACGCGGACGGTAGTGGCCAGAGTCTGAACCTCTCCGACACCAAGCACCAGATGCTTTGCATCCGGGGAAGGGGCAATCGGTACCGCAAACAATCTCAGACGCCTGCCCTCCGTCATCGCTGCAATTGTGCCATCACCTCTAACTACGTTCAACGCATTCGGCAGCGAGTGAGTAAATTCGACACCTGCTCTCACGACGTTTCGTCTGCTACAATCGCCGCAACATCCACCTGGGGGGATCGCTCATGCCAATCATTGACGCCGCCGAAGCTCGCGACCTGGACGCTGCCGTCCAGCAGCTGCTCGACGCAGGTTCCGACGCCGGGCGCGAGACGCGCTTGCGCGCGATCTTCGTCGAGAAGCTCGACTTCACGACGTGGCAGGGCGCCGTCGACCTGCGC
>CAYYZP010000198.1:0-12277 GCA_964476165.1 uncultured Fimbriimonadaceae bacterium | reverse complement strand
CCTTTTGGCGTCTCTGGTCGCCCAAAGCCGCTGGGAGGCCAAGTTCCACTCAGTCATTGAACTGACCCTCGGCGCGACGGTCGGCGCGCTATTGGGAATCGTCCTATTCGGCATAATCCCAAAGTAACCGCAAGATATGAGCAGCGATCCCTATCCTAATAAAGCAAGGCGAGCCACGGTCGGCTCGACTCCTGCTGCCATCATTGCGAGCGCTCTGATCCTCGCCCTGTTCGTGCTCTTTTGGAAAGGGGTCGCGGCGGCGACCTCAGATACCAGTGCGACCGTTATCGTCGAGTTTATTCTGGCGACGCTAGTCGTCATCGCGCTCAATGCAATGTTCGTGGCGGGCGACACCGCGATCGACGTGCTGAAACCTTCGCACGAGAAAGCATTGGCCGATGAGGACGACGAAAATCACGAAATCTTTCGAGACGTGATCGAGAGAAAGGCTAATTTCGTCGCCGCGTGCTCGCTCGGATCGATGACCATGCGCGCATGGCTCGTTTCTCTCGCCGTCATTCCAGCGCTCCCTCTCACGGAAATGATGGCGCGTACTTGGCCAATGCTTGGTGGTTGGAAAGTGTCTGGAAACCTTGGCCACGCGTTCGTCGCGTTCATTGCAATGCTCTTGCTTGCGATCCCCCTGGTTGCAGTCAACGTCGTGATCGGCGAACTGATTCCAAGGAGTTATGCGGCGGCGCACCCGCTTGCGACTTCGATCAAACTTTATGGGGCCGTCAAGATTTTCAACGCAGTGTTCTCCATACCGATCGCGCTGTTCGTTTCACTTGCGGGGCTCGTGACGAAGAGGTTTGGCGCCCGTGCGACGTTTGCAGTAGCAAACCCTGCCGAAGAGGAGATCATCGAACTCTTGGCCGAGGCGGAGGAGACGGGCGAGATCGAGGTCGAAGAAAAGGAGATGGTCGCGTCCGTATTCGAGTTCGGCGATACGGTAGCGCGGGAGATCATGACGCCTCGCGCCGACCTCGAGGCTCTGCCGATCTCGTCAGATCTTAACGCAGTCGTGCGGATCGTCGAGGAGAGCGGACATTCCCGTATCCCCGTTTTTGACGGAACGGACGACACCATTCTCGGAATCGTCCACGCGAAAGACGTGTTGAGCGCGTTCGCCGACGGTCGTGGAGCGACGCCATTGCGAGAACTTTTGCGGCCCGCTTTGTTCGTGCCTGAGAACAAATCGCTGCACGATCTTCTCCAGGAAATGCGCCAAAGCAAGACGCAGATCGCCATCGTGCAGGACGAGCACAGCGGCACCGCCGGAATTGTGACGATCGAGGACATCGTGGAAGAAGTGATGGGCGAGATTGTGGACGAATACGACGAGGACCTTCCAAAAATCGTTGCGAAGGGCAGCGGCTTCGAGTCGGACGGAAAACTGGAACTCGATTACGTCAACGAAAAGATCGGCGCCGAACTCGAAAGCGAGGAGTTCGACACGATCGGTGGCTTTGTCTTTGGTCTGTTTGGAAGGCACCCGAACACGGGCGAGTCCGTTGTAGAGAAGGGTTTCAAATTCACGGTACTGGAGACGGACGACAAGCGCATTTTGCGCGTTGGAATCAAGCCGGAAGAGAACGCTTCCGAGCCCGAGGCCGTTCGCTGAAGTTACTTTTTGAAGTGCGCGTCGGCCCGTGCCTGATTCTTGTGCATGTGCTCTTCCAACAGGAGCCGCGCCTTCTCGACTTCATCGTCTTCGGCGTCCTTCGAGACGAAAATCGGGCTGCCAAAGTAGACGACGCACTTTGAGAACGGAAAAGGGACCATGTAGCGGTCCCAGGTCGGGGCGAGCCAACAACGGTTGGCGGCCACCCCCACCGGGATGAGCGCTGCCCCAGACTTCTTTGCTAACACTATGATTCCACTTTGGACCACGCCAGACGGTCCGCGCGGCCCATCCGGAGTGAACGCCAACGTCTCGTTCCTTTTGAGGATACGAATGGACTCGGCCGCTGCGCGTACCCCCCCCCTCCCGGTCGAACCGCGAATCGTCCGGAAACCGAACCTTGTGAATATGCCGTTTTGGATGTCGCCGTCCCGCGATTGGCTGATCAGCGCCCATGCGCCCTTTCCTCGCATTAAAAGCACCGGAACAAAAGAACGCCCGTGCCACCCCGTGTAGATTTTCCCAAGTTTGATCTCCTCTGCTCGGTCATAGTCAATCGTTTGAATCCTGAGCGTTACGCCAATGATCCTTGCGGCGCAGTAGACCAGCGGCGCGAGGGTCTTGTGCCTCAACGAACGCCACCTTCTGCGAATCAAATCATCCCCCGTGTCCTGGCGATCACCGTCGCAGAGTGCAGGACGTATTTTTCTTTCAATTCTTGGAGGCACTTTTGGCGCACTGGCCCGTCCGAGATTTCCGCAAGCGCAAGCAGTGCGTTGGGCCGCTCCGCTTCGTCGTCCGGTTCTGAAACGACGCTCTCAAAAAGAACGATCCGAACGTCCTCGTCTACTCTCCCAGCCCATTTCATGCGTTCGGTGGGGGACAAATGCGACAGTCCGCGATGAGAGGCGAGGAGCATCACGATCTTTGAACCGTCTTGGCCCAAACCCAGAAGGCGCAACAAAACCTTCGCGCATTCCGAGTGCTCTCCCATCGCGGCCTGTGCCTCATACAAGGACCAGAGCGCCTTTGCGTCGTTTGGATGTTCTTTGAGGTGTTCGGCCGCGACCGACTTTGCGGCGGCCGGACTTCTGGTGTCCATCTCGACGATCCGCGCGTGCCCCATTTCAATCGATGCTTGCTTAGGCGCCCTAAAGACAAACGCGAGCGCGAGCCCTGTAAGGAACCCGCCGATGTGCGCGTGGAACGCCGTCCCACCGCTTCCTTCAAATCGCACGAAAGTGCCGAGCACTTGCAAGAACACCCAAATACCGATGACACCAATCACTGGCACGGAGACTTTCGGCACAAAGAGAACGCTCCGCTTCATGTATCGGACGCTGCAATACCCGACGCATCCAGCCACTGCCGCACTCGCACCAATGAGCGGAGTCGAGACACCGTCCATCCTTGAGAGCGCAAAGTGGACAGCGACCCCGACGAGGCCGCTGGCAAGGTACGTCCCCAAAAACTTGAACGCACCGACCGAAGACTCAACAAGCGGCCCTACGCCTGCCAAGAACACCATATTCCCGAGGAGATGGAGGATGTGCGAAGGGTCGTGCAAGAACAGGCTCGTCAGCGCCGAGACCAAGGTGGGGGCGGCGGGATCGAACGCGAACTTCGTCAAAACGTCGCTGAACGGCGCGAGAAAAGCCGCAGCCATGTTCGACGCAACTAGCGCGAGCGTCACCAACGGAACCTTTCGCATCCCTTCTTGAGCCATTAAGTCCCTTGGAGAATCGCGTCAGGAATCTCGGCGTTGATCTGCGTCTCCTTGACGTCGTCGAGTTCTTCCAACACATCGAGCAGTTTTACGAGCGACCGAAGTTCTTCAGGAGTCGGATCCACCATGTTCGTCGCGATCCGCGTCACAGAAACGTCCTCCGGCTTCATGCCTGCTGCTTCGAGAGCGGCGGCACACTTGTGCAGGGACTCGACCGGAGTCTGGACCACATAGCCTCCCTCACCGTCGGCGACCACGTCGTCGGCGCCAGAGTCGAGTGCCGCCAAAGTCACGGTCTCTTCATCTCCTGCGCCCTTGGGTACCAGAATCTGACCAATTGACTTGAACTGCCAAGACATCGATCCGTTTTCAGTCAGTGTCCCGCCATGGCGGCTGAGAGCGTGCCGCAGTTCCCCCACCGTGCGGTTGCGGTTCTCGGAGTAGACGTCGATCATGATGGCGACGCCGCCTGGCCCGATGCCTTCATAAGTGATCTCCTCAAAGTTCTCTCCTGCGATTTCGCCTGTGCCTTTCTTGATCGCGCGCTCAATGTTGTCCTTGGGGAGCGACTCCGCCTTCGCCTTATCGATGGCTGTCCTCAACCGGGCGTTCAAGGCTGGGTCTCCCCCACCGGTCTTGGCCGCCACGATGATCTCGCGGGAAAGGCGGGTGAACACCTTGCCACGGATGGCGTCCTGTTTGCCCTTACGGATCCTGATGTTTGCCCACTTGCTATGGCCGGCCATTAATCCATTTTGGCAGAATCCAGAGTTTCAAGCCAGTCCCTCGAGCGCAGCCGTTCAAGAACCTGGAATTAACAGTCCCTTTCAGTACACATTCTTGTCAAAGAGCGCAGGGAGGAAGTGTCACGGTCGATTCCGTCCAGGGCCGCGAGCGCGTCGAAAGCGAAGGCCCTTGCTTCGGCCTGGGCGCCACTTATCCCGAGCAGCGATGAATAGGTCGCTTTGCCACGGGCGCGGTCCGAGCCGACGGCTTTGCCGGTCAGTCGCTCGCTTCCTACCTCGTTCAAAAGGTCGTCTGCGACTTGGAACGCGAGCCCGAGTTTATTGCCGAACTCCGCGAGAGTCTTCAATTGTTCATCTGCCGCCCCTGCCGAGATTCCGCCGATCACACAAGACGCCGAAATCAGCGCGCCCGTCTTGCGGCGATGGATCTCTTGCAATTGTGACTTCTGTGGAGTCGTGCGTTCGGCTAGAATGTCCATGACCTCCCCTCCCACAAGTCCTTGGGAACCCGTCGCTTTTGCAAGGCACACAACGACTTGCCTTGCCTTTGCGTCGGGCATGCTCGCGTTCGAAGCAACGTCGAAGGCAAGCGCAAATAGCGCGTCGCCAGCCAGCAGCGCCATCGGCTCGCCAAATTTTTTGTGGCAGGTCGGGACGCCGCGCCGAAGATCGTCGTTGTCGATGCACGGAAGATCATCATGGATAAGTGAGAAACAATGGATGAGTTCTGCGGCACAACCTGCGTCCAATGCGACAGACGGATCGCCGCCGACTGCCTCCGCAGAAGCCATCGCGAGGGCAGGCCGAATCCGTTTTCCAGGAGCGAGCACGGAGTACCTCATCGCCTCGTGCAAAACCGTTGGAGGTAACGAAGGCGATGGAAGCAACTGCTCTAAACGCGACTCGACGACAGATTGGTAGGCCTTTAGTCGTGATTCGTCGGTCACGGATAGGGAGTTTACCAGGCAGTTATTTTGTCTGCTGTGTATCCTGCACCATCACATGGCCACAGTCCGGCCCTTTCGTGGTCTTCGATTCACAGATTCCGCCGGGGCGATCCCGTCGCTCGTCGCGCCGCCATACGACGTGGTCTCGGAGACGCAACGAGAGTCTTATGCGGACAAGAACCATTTCAATATCGTTCGGCTCACACTGCCAGAGCACGGGCTGGACGACAGAAGCAAATACATTAAGTATGCTCGAAGCGCCGCGCGGTTGGAAGAATGGAGGCGTGACGGCGCTCTTGCACTGGAAGATCGGCCGTCGTTTTACCGCTATACGCAAAAGTTTGCGTTGCTTGGTGGGGGATCGCTTTTTGAGAGAACGACCCTTGTCACGACGATCAAAGTAGAGCCTTATGCAAACGGGGTCGTGCTTCCACACGAGCAAACGTTTCCCAAGCACAAGGAAGACCGATTGCGAATACTGGAGGCCACACGCTCACACCTTGAGTGCATCTTCGGACTGTTCGAAGACGACGATTCGAGCATTCACACTTTGGTCGCCGAAGCAAAAGCGGAAACGCTAGCGAGTTTTGTGACCGATGAAGACTGTATTACGCACGTTTTCGAGAGGATCGACGACAAAGCAACATGCGACCAATTGTCCAATGCGCTCTCGCCGAAGAGAGTCTGGATCGCCGACGGTCACCACCGGTATGAAACAGCGCTGTCGTTCCGTGAGCGGCACGGACTCATGCAGACGGTCATTGCCGAAGACTTTATGTTGATGGCCCTGTGCTCGATCAATGACCCTGGGCTCGTTCTGCTCCCGACGCACCGGATTCTCAACAGCATTTCGATCAGCGATGCAGAAGTACGGGGGCGGCTTGGCACGCACTTTAACCTAACTCGGTGTGCGAACTCAAAACTCGTGGAGGCTATATCTCTCACAAGGGGCTGCGCCTTTGGCGTCGCAATGCCCGGTGGCGAAGGGTATGTCGCCGAGTCGAACGACCGCGAGTGTCTCGCCAAGATGGTCGACCTCGTGGGGGGGGACGCACTGAAGAGACTCGACGTAAGTGTCCTGCACGGATTCATATTCTCGCAAGTTCTGGAAAAAGCAGGCAGTGAGTTCTTCGGCTACACACGAAGTGAACAAGAGGCGATTGTTGCGGTCGAGAACGGCGCACCGATGGCGTTCCTGATGAACCCTCCCAGCGTCGACGACATGCGCTGCATCGCGAACGCAGGCGACTTCATGCCGCAAAAGAGCACCTACTACTATCCCAAACTCCTTAGCGGCCTAGTCCTGTGGTCGCTTAAAGACTTCGAGCCATGAAGATCACGCTCCTAGGCACGGGTGCGGCGGACGGGATTCCTGCTTTCTACAGCGATTCGCGGGTGAGCGAGTGCGCGCGCGAAAATCGAGGAAAGGACGTGCGTTCTCGGTGTGCGGCGATCGTCGACGACGTGCTTAAGATCGACCTCGGCCCCGACACTTGGCACCAACTCTCGCGTGAAGGGCACGATGCGAGAGACTGGATCGCGGTACTCATCACACACAGCGACGACGATCACTTTTCGATTGACGAACTCCAATATGCAGTCCATCCATTCAACGACATGGAATTCTTCGGTTTTCCAATCTTCGGAAACCGTGTCGTGTGCCGTCGTATCATCGAGCGGTACCCGGATTGGCCGTTCGAAGTGACCGAGACGAAGAGTTTCATCCCGTTGCAGATCGCGGAGTACAAGGTGACACCGGTCGAGGCGAATCACAAGCGCGACGAGGACTCGCACAACTTTCTCATCAGTGACGGAACATCGACGCTCCTTTACGCGACGGACACGGGGTATTGGTTTGACGACACCTGGAAGTTTTTGGAAGGCGCCGAGATCGGATGTATGGTCCTCGAGTGCAGCGAGGGTTTTGCCCCAACCCCGTACAACGGGCACCTTGATTGTGAAGAGTTCATCGCGGTCGTCGACCGAATGCGCCGCATCGGCGCACTCTCCGCGAACTGCCGGATCGCCACCACACATCACAGTCACAATGGCAACGCCACTCATGAAGAGCTTGTACGATACTTTACAGAGAATTCTGTCGAAGTCGGCTTTGACGGCCTAACCATCGATTTCTAGTCGCCGATCCTTAAAGGAGCATTTACCAACTGGCCCGCGTCCATTCCCATGGCCTATGGAATGCCGTAGTTAACTATAAGAGTCGCATCAAAGATGTCTGCACAGCCAAATGTAAGTCCCGGTTCGGAAGAATGGACGACCCATTTTGGGTTTGGCCACAACCAAGACTTTGACTCCGGCGTTGCGGCGCTTGAGACTGGCGACACTCGCCTCGCGATCGAAAAGTTTCAAATCTGTCTTGCGAGCGATCCCGATCCGTCGACTCGCGAACGCACGAGAAGTTATCTTGCCGGATGTTATGTGCGCCTTGCCAAGAAAGACATAGGTTCTTCAAACTGGGAGTTCGCAATTGAGAACTTGGACGAAGCCGTTCTGTACAGACCTTCCTTTGCAGACGCCAGAATCCTTCGTTCCATCGCATTCGACCATCTAGGAATGACGGAAGACAGACAGTTTGAAATCAACTTTGCCCTCGACTTCAATCCTCGGTTTGCGCTAGCCGTGCTCCATGATGGGATCATCAAGATCGAGTTTGGTGACAGAGAACAGGGCATGGAGCGGATCAACGAAGCGCTGAGAATCGACAAAAGACTAGGCTCGCCGACCTTTCGCGAGGCAATGGCGCTTTTCAATTCGGGCGAGTTCGCGAAGTCCATCGTAATGTTCAAAGGAGTCAATCCAGTGATCGAACACGATCCCTCAGAATGCGTCAATGAAGGCAACCGCTTTGCGCACGCAGGATGTTGGTCAGAGGCCGAAGAAGCCTATCGAATGGCACTAGAAATCGCGCCGCGCTTTGCCGACATCGTATTCAAACATGGCCGAGTTCTAATGGAACTGGGACGGAACGACGAAGCAATCGCTCGGTTCCGAGAGGCCGTGGACATCAATCCGCGCTACGCCGACGCGTATGCGTTCCTTGGCGTGTCGCTTCGAGCGGCTGGGCACTCTATTCAGGCAGAGGACGCCTTCCTCGCCGCGCTTTCCATCGACCCTGGCCACGTCGTCGCCCTGCGCGAGACTGTGAAAAGTTAGGCGGGCCCGCAGCGTGTGCCACGGTTGTTCAGGAAATCACGACAGAAAAAGTTCCTTTTTCCTATCCCTCAATCCCCTCAGGGATTGAGGGTTTCACGGTCTCAATCGAGCAACCCACCCACAATTCATGAGTGGATTGGGGGATAGAAAAGGCGACTTCCCGGACAGCCGTGATTCCCTCTTCTTCTCGCCGAGATAGAAGGAAACACCACTCTAAAGAGTGGAGCCACCCACGACTGGACATTTTGCTCAAGCGCACGGACAAACTCCGGAAAGCCTGTACGTGGCACGAGATTGAAACTTGATCCCCGCCGATGCCCGCCAAATCCGCCCCCCCCTTGACCCTAATCCCTAAACGCTCCTCCCCCGTCACACCCCGACCGGTTTCTTGACCCAAGTGGTTCCTTGTGGCGAGTCGCGGAGTTCGAGGCCAGCATTGGACAAAGTGAGCCGAATCTTGTCCGCAGTGGCGAAGTCGCGCGCCTTCTTTGCGGTCTCCCGCGCCTCGATCCACTCGCTCACGGGCCGACCTTCGACCATTGGCTCCTGCACTTCCACTGTGCCCCCACCGCACTCCTCATAGTCCGGGCACACAATTCCGAGCAGATCGTTGATCTTCGTCAAAAACCAAAGTCCAGCCTTGGCGTCCCCCACCGAGAGGTCGCCTGCGCGGCTGATGTGCTTTGCGCCTTCAAGCGCCTTGGCGATTGCGACCGATGTGTTGAGGTCGTCGCACATCGCGGCGAGCGCCTCGTCGTAGATGCGCTGGAGTTCAGGCGATGGCTCACCGTCCCTCACCGAAGCCTTTTCGACGCGGCGATACGCCTCGCGCAGCCTCTCGACGTTCCTCACCGCGTCGCGCAAGGTCTGCATCGTAAAATTGAGCGGCTTGGTATACGGCACCGAGATCAGCGCATAGCGAAGGGCGAGCGGGTCGAACCCCTCCTCGACCAAATCGCGCACAGTGTAGAAGTTTCCTGTGCGTTTGGCCATCTTTTCGCCCTCGACCTGCAAAAACCTGACGTGCATCCAGTGGTTGCTGAACGGCTTTCCCGTCAAAGACTCGCTCTGAGCGATCTCGCACTCGTGGTGGGGAAACATGTTGTCCTCTCCGCCGCTATGGAGGTCGAGCGTCTCGCCAAGGTAAGCGCGCGCCATCGCAGAACACTCGATGTGCCATCCGGGGAACCCCCAACCCCACGGCGAATACCACTGCATCAAATGCTTGTCGTCCTTTTTCCAGAGCGCGAAATCGGCCTGTTGTCTCTTGTTGTCGTCGAGTTTCACGTCGCGCACCGCATCTTGAAGTTTGTCTCGCAGGTTGCGGCTCAGTTTTCCGTAGTCCGCTTTAGAATAGACGTCAAAGTAGACGCCGGTGGGGGTCTCATAGGCGTGCTTCGTGCGAATCAGTTCCTCGATCATCAGGATCTGCTCTCGCACGTGCTGGGTCGCCTTTGGCCGCACGCTGGGCTCCGAAAGATTGAGCCGCCGCCAGTCCTCGATGTAGCACTGCGAATAATATTCTGCGAGCGACCAGACGTTTGCGAACTGCTCGCCTTCCTTGCTGTGGAGCGCCTTCTCCATGCGGTCTTCCCCCACCGCATCGGCCACATCGTCTTGCGTCATGTGCCCGACGTCCGTGATGTTGACAACCCAGGTGACCTTCCATCCAAGCGCCTTCGAGGTCCGCACCACGAGGTCGGCCCCCAAGAACGAGCGGAAGTTCCCGATGTGCGCGTATGAGTAGACCGTTGGCCCGCACGAATAAAATCGCAGGTGCCCAGGCTCGCCCAAGGCCAGGGGTTCAACCTGCCCCGACATCGTGTCGCGGAGCCTGAATTTGTGCTGGATCATGGGGCCAGTGTACCGTCGCAAACCTCGCCTCACAGGTACAATCTGAACCAAGATGGCCCGGTTCAAGGACGGCGATAAGGTGCGCGTAGTCAAGCGCAAGGCGAGCCCTGAGGACGCCGCACTGACGATGTATTACGACCATATGGGCGGGTTGACGGGCACGGTCGAAAACTACTACAACGACAAGGAGATCGCGGTCAAAGTCGAGATCGATTCTTTGTCAGAGATTGCGCGAAAGGTCCACAAGGACGCGACCAAGAAAATGCGCGACAAGTTTGAAGACTCGATCGGCGCAGAGCAAAAAGGGCAACTCACTGCCCAAGAACTCAAGTTTACGCCGCACTACATGCTGTTGGTACGCGCCGCCGATCTCGAAAAGGTCAAGTAGCGCCGAGGCGCTGGAATGGAAAAAGACCAGCGACCAATTGTTTTCTTCGACGGCCACTGCGGGCTCTGCAATCGTTCAGTCGACTGGATTCTAAAGCACGACAATAGCCATGTGTTTTTGTTTTCTCCACTACAAGGCACGACCGCAGGCGACCTCTTTATGTCGTGCCCTGCAGAAGAACTGCTACGCAGTTTTTGGCTTAAGGACGAGAGCGGACTTCACAGAAAATCGACGGCGATCCTCAGAGTGTGCCGTCGGCTCGGCGGTCTTCCTGCATTGTTGTCGATGGCGATCATCGTCCCACGGCAGATCAGAGACTGGGTCTACGACCTCATCGCCAAAAGCCGCTATCGCATTTGGGGGCGTTCTGAATCGTGCCGTATCCCCACGCCAGACGAACGCGCGCACTTTCTTCCATAACTTTTTTTTGTGCCTCAGTAGAACGGAGTCCCCGATCCGATCGGGACGACACTGCTGAGGCTTTCATTCGACTACTAGCCTCAGTAGTGTCGTCGTGCCTCCTCCGTTCTACAGAGGCATAGTTAATAGAAAGGGCGCGGCACTCGGCATGAAAACACAACTCTAAAGAGTGGAGTCACCCAAAAGTAGACTACAATAGAGTCAAGGAGTCGGTCGGGTGGCGGCCCTGGGAAACCGGGGAGGAAAGTCCGGACTTCGCAGGGCGCGGCGCCCTGGGCAACCAGGGGCGGGGCGACCCGACGGAAAGTGCCACAGAGACTAGACCGTCCTGAGCAATCGGGACAAGGGTGAAAAGGTGCGGTAAGAGCGCACCAGCGTCGTGGGCAACCGCGGCGGCTGGGCAAACCCCGCTGGAAGCGAGGCCATGTAGGGAGGGTATGACCCGGCCCGGCGACCCTCCGGGTAGGCCGCAAAGACAGATCGCCACACAAAGACAGAATCCGGCTTACAGACCGACTCCTTCCTTAAGCCGTGTCGGGCAGATCGAGATTGATCTCGTAGGACTGCTTCGAGAAGTGAGCCTGGAGACTTTCGCGCTCTTTCGCCACTTCCCGCGAATAGTCTTCAACTTCTTCCGAGTCGACAGCCCTGATCGCGACGACTTCTCGTGCCCCCACCGCGCTCTCAACGAGCCTCAGCGACGCACTTGAAATGTTTGCGGGAAGTTGACAGTTGAACGCCTGTTCGACTTCCTTGACATCGGTCTCGCCGCGCTCGATCCTCGACATCGCGTACTCGGCGATCGAGCGAAGGCCCGCTTTCATCGCCACGCGCTCCACGTCGGACAAGTGCGCTCCGCTCGCGATAAGTCGAGAGACTTCCTCGCTGACAGGCAAGAACTCGTAAAGGTCGGCTGTGCCTTTATATCCGGTGGCTTCACAGTCCGGACAACCAACTGAAACTTTGAGTCCGTTGACTTCTTTGCAACAAGACTTGCACAAAGTTCTGACTTGTCGTACACCGAGCACTCCGATGAGCGAGGCCCCGACGAACCTGTTGCTGACGCCGAGTTCCTGGAGTCGCTCGACGGCGTTCAGGGCAGACTTGGCCTCAATTCCCGCGATCACCAACCGACCCGCAAGCGCGGCGCGGACTGTAAGTTCGGCAACGGACTGCTCTTCGAGACCGTCGACCATTACGATGTCCGACGATCCTCGCAAGAGGTGTTCAATCTGGGCCGCCTTCTCCTTCGGTGAGAACGGCGATACGCTCGTATGGCTTACGCCCTGGATCGGAACGCCGCACGTCTCCTCGACCGTCACAATTTCTCGCGCAGGTGAGGCGAGTTCGGCAAGGATCGAGTAGAGCGCCGACGTTCTGAGCAACGAAGTGGGCGCCGTC
>CAYYZP010000197.1:0-2841 GCA_964476165.1 uncultured Fimbriimonadaceae bacterium | reverse complement strand
CCCCCACAGGGGCATGCCGTCACGCGCGCGCCCAACAAGCGCGCCGCCGAGCCCAAACCGTTCCATCAGTTTTCCGACAGTCGTGCTCTCCCCCCCCGGAATCACAACGCGGTCGACTCCATCGAGGTCTTCTGGTGTTTTGACGTAGCGCGTCTCTGCGTCACACCGCCCAAACGCGAGCGCGTGCTTCTCAAAATCGCCTTGGATCGCGACAATCCCAACCACGAACGGAGTTTACAGAAGCAAAAGACAAAACTAGGTAAGACGGAGGCGCCTGTCCGAGATGTGAGGAGACAGTTTTTCCGCTCCAGGGTACTTGCGCTCGGTCGGCGAGGGCGGCGTCCACGATCCTTGCCGGCCTTCGATGACCAAAGTGTCGTCGGTCACTGTGACAAAGCAAAAAAGCGGCTCCTGATAGTCCGCCGTACGGCCAAACCGGTCGCCCAGCCAAAAATACGACGCGCTGTTGACGCGCACATAGTGGATTCCGCGCCGCATCTCGTACTGGTCTTTGTGATGGTGCCCCTGGAAGCATGCAATGACTTTCGTAAAACCCGCTTGACGATTCGCTTCTTCTAACAAAGCCCTGACACGGTGTCGATTGAGGCACAGGCCCCCCCCATCGATTTCGTCAATGGCCTGATGGACGAATACGATTGTTTGACGCCACGTCTGGCGCAGATCCATGGCGAGCCAATCGAGTTGCTCGTCATCGACGTGCGAAATGCGCTTTTGATCTAGATAAAAGTTCGAGTTCGCATAAGGCACAAAGTTCCCGTTGTCGAAAATATTGTTCGCATCCAGGACCACGAAGTGCAAATGCCCACTGTCAAAAGAGTAAAACCGATCCGGAATCTGCCACCACTCGATGGCGTCCTCCTTATATCCGTAATCCATGTCGTGGTTCCCCAAAACGCCAAAGCGCGGGCCGCGATACTCCGTCCATACATTGAGAAACTCGCGCGCCGAACGCAGTGGATGGTTGAAGTCGCCAAGTTGTGCGACAAACGAAAGATCGCGAGAACTCGCCTCAGAAACGAACGCCCCCAAACGCTCGACAGAACGGTTTGCAAGCCCGTGGTGTACGTCTGCAATGAGTCCAAATCGAGTGACCTGATCACCGTGACCAAACGCCGAGGCATCAAGGACAGCGCTGCCTAACAAGCCCGCGCTCAACTTCAAAACTGCGCGCCGCGTCACCGTGCTTCGGCCCTTCATCGCACTCAGACCATACCACCTGCAACGAGTACAATCAACGGATGATCGAAGTTATCGGCGTCCCATTCGACGATGGCGGACGCCGCAAGGGAAGCAGACTCGGTCCCATTGCCGCACGCCTCGAGGGACTCTTTGAAGGCTTCGAGAGGATTGGGAAACGGGCAAACGACCTCGGCGACCTCACGCCCATATCAAGTGCAGACTATTGGGAAAACGCGGAGCAATCCTATTTCAACACAAAGAAAATCGTCAATGCTTCAATCGAAAGTGGAAACACCCCCCTCGTCATCGGTGGCGACCACAGCAACGCGATCGGTTCCATCGCAGGGGCGCTCCAAAAATACGGCGACAAATTAGCCGTGCTCTGGATCGACGCACACATGGACTTGAACACGCCGGAAACATCTCCGTCTGGAAACGTCCACGGAATGTGCCTCGCCGCACTCTGCGGCCTCGAATCCAAGACCAAAGGTTGGACGAAAATGGTCGATGAGATCGTTGGGAGCAAGAAACTCGATCCCAAAAATCTCGCGTGGATCGGCCTGCGCGATGTCGACCCTGGCGAAGTCGCCAACATGCGACTCCTCGACGGTTGCCTTGCGACCACCATGCACGACATCGACGCAAAAGGACTGAGAGTCGTCCTTGACGAAGTCCACAACCATTTCGTCAAGAACGGAGCCAAGGCGCTCTGGGTGAGTTTCGACGTTGATTCCCTCGATCCGATCCACGCGCCCGGCACAGGCACCGCCGTAAGGGGCGGCCTGACTTACCGCGAAGGCCATTATCTCGCCGAACTCATCCATTTGAACGTCAGCAAAGAAAGCGCGCCGTACAAACTCGCAGGGCTCGATGTCGTTGAGGTCAACCCGCTCATCGACCACAACAACGAGACCGCCAAGGTCGCCGTCGAGTGGATACTCAGTCTGTTCGGCAAGACCATCCTGCATCCCCTCGACCCTGGCCGGACCGAACGGTAGACTCAATCCCAATGTCTTTGGAGACCCTGCGGCGAGTTTTGCGAGAAGAGGCGGAGGCCGTCAATGGTCTTGCTTCCAAGATCGACGGCGTGTTTTCGGATGCTCTCAAAATGGTGCACGAGTGCAAGGGCCGCGTCATCACCTGCGGCGTCGGAAAAAGCGGCCACGTCGCACGAAAGGCCGCAGGAACCCTCGCCAGCACGGGCACGCCCGCGATTTTTCTTCATGCGGCAGAGGCCGTCCACGGCGATCTCGGCATGGTCACCGACAAAGACGTGTTGCTCGTCTATACCTATAGTGGCGAGACAGATGAGATCGTCCGGCTGTTTCCATCCTTCAAAATTCTCGGCGCAAAGACGATCCTTGTGACGGGTCGCGCGGACAGCAGCGCGGGCCGTGCCGCAGACCTCGTGCTCGATGTCCACGTCAAAAAAGAAGCCTGTCAGAACAACCTTGCCCCCACCACATCAACGACGGTCATGATGGCGCTCAGCGATGCGCTCGCTGTCGCGGTCATGGAGATGCGGTCGTTCGGGTTGGACGACTTCGCGATCTTGCACCCCGCTGGCGCGCTCGGTCGAAGACTGACGATGCGCGTCTCGGACGTCATGCGCCGTGAATCCGACCTCGCGACTGTCAACCC
>CAYYZP010000196.1:0-2173 GCA_964476165.1 uncultured Fimbriimonadaceae bacterium | reverse complement strand
GTGATTAAGTTCCAAACTATTGCCCCCATCACGGCGGCGAGGACGAGTGCTTCTGTCGCCATGCTCGTTTCCACAAGCCCCTTCGCTATAGTTTTCGCAACACCCGTCGCAACCATCGCACCAGCAAAATTCAAGAGTGCCGCCATGATGACGGCAACAGTAGGAGTCAGCACTCGGGTTGACACGACGGTCGCTATCGCGTTGGCCGTATCGTGAAAGCCATTGATGTAGTCGAATGCCAGCGCCGCCACGACGACTAGGATCAACAGCAACGAGATGTCAGGCATATTTGATAGCGATCGTTCCCACTATGACCGCGATATGCTCGCACTTGTCGGAGGCGTTTTCAATGCGGTCGTACATCTCTTTCCATTTGATGACATCTAAAGTTTCGATGCCCTTTTCTTCGAAAAGCGTCTTGAGCGCCTGCCGAAATGCGTGGTCGCTCTGGTTTTCGACCGTGTGGATTTCTTTTAATATTTCTTGGAGGTCGTGGGACTTCCTAAATCCTTTGCGGACTGCACAAACGACCTCTTCTGTGAGTTGCGTGAGTTTTAAAAGAAGTTCTGCGGAATGTGCAAGGTCTGGCCGTGCTTTTTTGAGGCCATAGAGTTCTGCCCTCGCCGCTGCTGCTTCGATGAGGTCGGTCACGTCGTCGAGCGCCTGGCTGAGTTCTCTTAAGTCTTCTTTGTCGAGGGGCGTGATGAAAGTGGACGCGACCTTGTTCTGGAGTTCGTGGGTCGCCGCGTCGCCCTAATGTTCGAGATCCTCCAGAATCTTAGTGTGCCTTGGCAGGTCGTCGAAGTCCTTGACCATCGCCACAAACGCCTCCGCAGACCGAGTGGCGATGTTGGCTTGTTTCTCGAGTAGGAGATAAAGCGCTTCTTCCTTCTTGCTCTTTAGTAGCATGGGCTGAACTCTGGCCCTTCCTTTTACCCTCTATTCGAAACGTGCGGCAAGCAAGACGGTTCTAGCATTGAAATCGACACCTGACGTTCCCCGGTCTGCTCCGGGAGAGCCAGACCGGGCCACCTTAAATCCTGAGCCAGACTGGGGTCAGCCTGAAATCAGTTCACGATCGCGCAGTGGGCGTTGTGGATGCCGGTGAGGGCGTCCCAGAGCCCTTTGGCCACAGACTCGCAGGCGCGGACGGCCATGAGTATCTCGGCCTCGGACTTTCCTTCCAACCGCTCGACGATCCAGGCCATTTCGTGGACATCGTCGCAATGGATCTCGAAATACGGTTCCACGTCCTTCGGCAACGACGCGTAATGTGCACGGAGACCGTCTAGTTTGCTTTTGCTCGTGTGTGGCTGTTGGGCTTCAAACGCATACAGCCCACCGAGGGAAGTCACCGGATTTTTGAACAGGTCTGTACAGGTTTGGACGAGATACTTGGTGTCATCAAGTTTGGCTCCATTGATCGAAGTCGTGCCCAGCGAATTGGCGAACTTCTCCCAAAGGATCGCGTGCATCACCTCTTCGTTGGCCGTGCGGCTGTCGCCATGGGAAGCCCATCCGGCGGGCACGGTCTGGACGAACGAGCCGTACTCTTCGGCGTAGGTCTTGAGCGCTTCGACTGGCAAGGTTCCAGCGTTCCAAGCCTCGTAAAAGGGGTGCTTGAGGAGGTCGTATTTGGCTACAACGGCGTCGAGTTCTTGCTTGATGTCCATAGGTCTTGTCCGGAAATTGATGCTACCCGAACCCCCAAAACGCCCCACCAGACCAAAAACCTGCTAAAATAGGTCCGTTCCGCGCATAGGCGCACGACCGTACGGCCGAGTCCAAGTAATGTGATTCACTCCGTCCGATCCCTGGCCCCGAGAGCGAAACACATCGAAAGGACAACAAATGGCTAAATCCCTATTTATAGGCAACCTCTCCTACGGCACCCGTGAGGAGACTCTCAAAAACTCATTCGCCAAGTACGGCGCATCCTCTGTCAGGATCGTCGAGGGCCGAGGCTTCGGCTTCGTGGACGTCGAAGACGACCAGGCGGCGGCGGCGATCGAAGAAATGAACGAGACTGAAATCGACGGTCGGAAGATCATCGTCAACGAAGCGAAGCCTCGCGAGCCGCGCACCGGCGGCGGTGGGGGCGGAGGTGGCTATGGCGGCGGAGGCGGCGGTGGCGGCTATCGCGGCGGCGGTGGCGGCGGTGGTGGCCGTGGCG
>CAYYZP010000195.1:0-3678 GCA_964476165.1 uncultured Fimbriimonadaceae bacterium | reverse complement strand
AACACACCAGGGACGCGGCGCCGAAGGTCTAGCGACTCCCAACGAGTTCCAAGCCGCAGTCCGCGCAGCGGACCGAGGACACTTTGTCTACCTTGAAGTTCCCAAAAAAGAGGCGCTGGCCGAAGTCTATGGAAAGCCCGCGATCGAGCACGCGATCCGTCGGTTCGCTGTGCGGCTCCGCAGCGAACTCCCTTCTGGTGCGATCGCGTGTCGCAGGCCAGAAGGAGACTATGTCGTGTTCCTTCCCAGCTCGAGCGAAGAGTTCGCCAGGACATGGGCGACCGACGTCATCGCGGTGGCCTCGATGGTCGGGGTCCATACACCCGACGGACGGACTCGCATCCCACTCGCGTTGCGGTCAAAACTAGCCCCTGTGAACCAGCAATTAAGCGGGATTTCCGAAGGAACTGCCGCGTAATGTGCAAAACAGGTACCAGGCTTTCCTCTCGCATGGCGCAAACTGGTCAGTGAGCCGCGCTTGATTGAGCGCGTTGCTGTGGTTTCACGGCTGAGAGGAGCGCGATGCATCTTAACGATTGGAAAGGAACGCTCGAGAGTTGCAAAAAGGTCTTAGAGCACGACCCCGAACACATCGGGGCGCTTGAGATTTCTGCCCAGGCGCTTTGGTTTGAGGGGCGTTACGACGAGGTCGTCAAGACGACCACTAGGCTCCTGATGCTCAACCCCGACGAGCCCGGATACCGCTACACGCGAGGCATGGCGCTGATGTCGATGGGCCGCCTCACGCAGGCCACCAACGATTTTCGCCAAGCACTTGCGCAAAGCAAAGACCAGCGGTTTCTTGCGCAAGTGAGGAACGCGCTCATCGTCATCGAGGAGTTTCAATCGGGATGGGTCGGACACAGGCAACGACTTGAAACAATCCGGTTAGCCCGACAGTTTTCAGATTCGACCCACGAGTCGAAGATCAAACTCCATTAGGCCAGGTCTTTGAGCAAGGCGGCGGCCTTCGTGCTCTCCCACGGGAAGTCCGGGTTTCCAAAGTGCCCGTTGCGCGCCGTCTGGCGATATCTGAACGAAAGCAGGCCGAGGTTTTTGATGATCGCGCGCGGCGCAAGATCGAAGACTTCTTTAATACGCTTCTCGATCTTGGCGGGATCGGCCCTCTCGGTGCCGTGCGTGTCGATCTGCACCGACACCGGCTGCTCGACGCCGATTGCGTATGCGAGCGCGACTTGGCAGCGTTCGGCAAGGCCAGCAGCGACGACGTTCTTCGCCACGTTTCGCGCCATGTAAGCCGCGCTGCGGTCCACTTTCGTCGGATCCTTTCCGCTGAACGCGCCCCCCCCGTGCGTACACATTCCGCCATAAGTGTCCACGACGATTTTTCTTCCCGTTAAGCCTGTGTCGCCCGCCGGTCCGCCTTTGACGAACCGTCCAGTCGGATTGAAGTGATAGGTGATTTCACCCTGCACGAACTTTTCATACTCGCAGAGCACGGGCTGGACGATGTGCTCTTTGATAAGGCACTTGATGGTGTCGAAAACCCCCTCGTCGTGCTGCTGTGAAACGACCACTGTGTCAATGCGCACCGGTCTGTTGTCCTCATACACCACCGTCACCTGCGACTTGGCGTCGGGACGGAAGCCGATCGTCGGGTTTTCCTTTCGCACACGGACTGACTGCCTCATCATCGCATGCGCGATGGAGATCGGGAGTGGCATGAGTTCCGGCGTTTCGGAACACGCCATCCCGAACATCATTCCCTGGTCGCCTGCCCCCCCCGTGTCCACGCCCATCGCGATGTCCGGCGATTGCGGCTGGATCGCTACGAGCACTCCGCAGTTCTCGCCGTCGAAACCGATCTTAGTGTCCGTATATCCGATCGACTTGATCGTCTTGCGGACGACTTCTTGGACGTTGACGTAGGCTTTGGTCGTCACCTCTCCGCTCACGACAGCGACGCCGTGGGCGAGCATGGTCTCGATGGCCACGCGGCACCGCTCGTTCGGTGCGACGTTCTCATGGTCGTCGTAGGCCAGGAACTCGTCGAGCAAAGCGTCGCTGATCTGGTCGGCGACTTTGTCGGGATGCCCCTCGCTGACGCTTTCGGAAGTAAAGACGTGACGACTACCCATTGTTGCAGGGGGCAGGATACCTAGCCGGCCCAAAAGTAGAAGGGCCAAACAAGTTTCCTCAGAACGAAACAATTCCTAGATAGGAAACCACTGCATAACAGGAATTCGGTCTCAAAACTGATCCGTCATGAACATCTGGGGCGGGCGGTCCATGCCGCGGGCCATGACGAAGAGGTCGTGCTGTTTAGACTCCAACGGCACTCCGATCGAAGAGGTCAGAGACTCCATCCCGAGCCACGAGGTCCCCGGCATCACTGGCCATTCAGTCAGTCCTGGAGAGATGATCGCCTCGCGGCAAAGGCTCGGTTCCACGCAGACATAGCCCCCCGGTGCGCCCTCGCACGTGCGCAATATCCATTTCCAGTATTTCCAGCGCCGATCATCGCGCTGGAGCCGCGCCTGGTCTTCTCGCGCCCATTCGTCGTAGCGGGACTGGACGTCTGAAAACTTGAATACGTCGAGGGCGCCGAGCGATTCACAAGCCTTGATCGCACCTTTTACAACCGTGTCGATCGTTTCAAACCCGGCCCGACGATAGACCTCTTCCTGGTGGGCGAAGAGCAAACAGCCAGGCTCGCCAATTTTAGCCCCGTTTTCGATGACGTGCTCGAGCAGACGTTGGGCAAGTCCATCGTTCCTGTGTACTGGATCTGTGGCGACTCCAGCGACTCCATACGCCCACCCCCACCCAAATTTGAGCGGCGTGGTCGTCAAGATCGTTGTCATCTCTCCGTCTTTGAACAACGCCCACTTGCGGGCGAGATCGAACATCGGCTCCTTGAAAAAGACGTGCTTCGCACGCGCTGGATCGAGTTCGAAAACCTTGCAAAGCAAGGACAAGAACTTGTCCGCCTCTCTTTTCTTAATCGTTCGAATGACGATCGATGCCACGCCGAAAGATCATAGCAGACGGCTAGGCTCGATTGATGACGATCAGCACGTTGACCGTATCCCCACCGGGAGAACTGACCCCTCGCGGTAGGCGGAGCCGAGCACTGACGGTCTGCGAGGTGGTCATGCCTGAAAGGTCGATCGGCTCGGTGTCCACAGTCGTGGCCCTGGCGACCTCTTGGATGTCGCCCGTGACGTCGATCTGGTTGGGTGTGACTGTATAGGAAAGCACTTTGAATCCGGGAGGCGGTAAGTTGACAAAAACTGGCGTGACGAGCAACCGCCTTCTGCTCGATCCAATAGAGACCGCCGGGCTCGCTAAGACGATCCTTGGTTCAAAATTAATCAGGGGAACCGGCAGGCCGCCTTCATCGAGAGCCTCAAGTTCTAGGTTTTGAGTACGCCCAGGTGCGATGGTCGAAATGTCAAGGACCGCTCGCACAGAGCTGACGCTTTCGATCGCGGATGCCGGACCCACAACCGTAACTCGGTTCGGAGTCAGGGTCGCGCCCTCAAAACTGAAACCTTCTGGCGGAGTGCCAACCGCGGACAGCGTCACGGCAAACTCCGTAGTCATGCTCTTTTCGATGCCGACCTCTGCGAGCCCGCGCACAGGCGAATAGGTCAAGCCCCGTCGCGTCGGTCCCTCGACATCGACCTTGTATCGGCCAGGGCCGGGAGCGGCGTC
>CAYYZP010000194.1:0-6712 GCA_964476165.1 uncultured Fimbriimonadaceae bacterium | reverse complement strand
GTCGATGGCGCCGTTCGCGTCCCCCACCGACCGGAACCCGGAACTTAACTTCGTGCTGGCAGAGCCGATGTCCTGCAGGCTCAGGCCAGATCTCTTGAGTCCGCGCTCTTTGCGGAGCGCCTCAGCAGTCTCGGCGGAGACGCCGTTCTGCTTGAGTGCATCGAACCCGGCGAACCGCTGGTCGACGTCCTGGTAGTCCACGGCGATCTGGCCACCGAGGGCGCGCGACTGGAAGTTTTGCAAAATGGCGGTTCCGGTGCCTTCGTCCATTTGTTCGCGCCCTGCGGCGTAGTCACCGAACAGGCTCATTGCACTGGATCTCTCGCGCTCCCCGACCATAAACACGCCTTTAAGCGATCCCCCCCCTACGTTATAGGCGTTGGAAATTCCGTATACGTTCGAAGTGAGGACTGTCCCGTCACCGAGTCTCTCGGTCACTCCTAGACCTAGAAAGAGTGCCGACTGTTTGTTGAACTCAAGTCGCAATCCAGAAAACCCTGAGCCTTCGGAAGCCTTTGGTGCGAACGTTCCGGTCTGAGTCGATTTTTCGTCGTACTTGTACTGCGCGCGCAACGAGTCGCCATCAGCGAATGGGCGCAAGAGATAGACGACACCCGAAGAATAGTCGATGGAGTAGTCAGTGCCTTTGGTGAGCGTTTTGCCGTTGATTTCGATTCTTTCGGAACCGAGTGTCACGTTTGCAAACCGCAACGGGAAACTGTAGCGGCCTTCTTGCAGGCGCACAAGATCCATCGACGACCGGCCACCGAGTTGGACTTCTGTGGCCCCCACCGCGGTTAATGGTCCCTCGAGAGGCATGGGAGACTGGGCCGATCCGATACACGGAACCGCCGCCCCCAAAACCACGATCCATTTCAAGCAATGCCGCATGGCACGATTACTAGCCTCCCTACCTTGTATTATAGGCCATCCAACCCCTATAGCAGGGCTTATATTTCTAACCTCTGTGCTCCTTCACTTTTGGATCGACTTACCTGCTTAGACGCTGGCAATGTTGCCAGGATTCTAAGGTGCCACTGATCTCCGTCATTTCCATCAAGTCGTGAGGGTCTGTTGAATTCGACGTAATGCCGATTTGACGGGCATTGGGCGTGAGTCTTTTTTGTCTGCCGGCTTCAAGTCGATGGCGTTAGGAATCTGCCCGAAATGGTAGAAACGGTGGTCCAAACGGTCCTCTCGCACGATGACGACCCGAAGCCCGGAGGACTCGCCACCCAAAGGCATGCCGACCGGGGCCGTCGTGACCACCTCGATCTCGCCGTCCTTGGCGATGGCGTTCCTGTGGAAATGGCCACAGAAGACGTATTTGACGCCGAACTCGCTAAACAGCGCGATGTGCGCCGCGCGCCGTTCGCTGGGCAAATTAAAATACTGGTCTTCTTCATCGGGCTTCGTGAGAAACCACGAATGGTGCTGGAAGACGACGATGTGACCGGCGCCGCCTTCGCTCGCTTGCTTTAACTCGGTTCTGAGCCAGGCATCTTGATTGGACAGTTCTGTCGGAACACTCTTGGGGTCCGAGACAAGCGTCGAATTGAGAACGATGCCAACAAATCCGCCGTGTCGAAACGTGTAATGGTCCGGCCCGAAAATCGCACGGTATTTTGCAAGCGACTCTGGGGTGGGGGTATTTCCAATGTCATGGTTGCCGACGACGCTGTAGACAGGAATGGTTGGATCGATCGTTCCGATGATTCGGAGATACTCCGCGATCTGCGTGTCGTCGCCAGGCTTGTTGACGAGATCGCCTGTGATGACGACGAACGCGGGGCGCAACCGGTTGACCGCCGCGACTGCGAACTCGAAATTGGCCGTCTCCTGCATGAAGTCCTTGTCGCCCGTGAACATGCCCAATTGAGGATCTGACAACTGGATGAAGAAGAACGGCTCATCAGATTTGGATACGGTTGATTCGCCTTCCCACGCCGGCTTTTGGGCCGGGGGCTGCGACTGGGCACGAGCCAGGCCGGTGAGCAACAAAACGATTGCTACTGCCTGCAAGGTCCGACACAACGAAATCATGGGTTCAATCTTCTCCTACGAAATTATGGACTTGGCTTGCTGCCTTGGCTTGGTGAAGGTCTAGTATTCTTGCCAGGTTTGACATGGGGAGTCCAGATTCGGTTGAACCTGCCGAAAATATCCGCGTATGGCTCGCCCTTCCAAAGAAATCTGCATCGTTCTCACCCGGGAAGAAGCCTACGAAATCCTCACGCGCTGCCTCCAAAGCGCGGAGAACGACACCCCGACTTTTCAGTCTGCGATCCTTCGCCTTGCCAGGGCGATTGAGTCCACAAAAGAAAAGGCGGCCTAAACGCTCGCCCATGCCCGGCTTTCGTGGCTCCTTTCGACAGCGTCCAAAACCCTTTGGTTCATCAGGCCGTCGTGCATGTCCGGATTGATCGGGGTTCCGTTGGCGATGGCGGCCACGGCGTCGGCGACCAGATTGATGAAGGTGTGCTCATAGCCGATGACGTGGCCGACCGGCCAGTAGTTGCCTGCGTAGGGGTGGTTTGATTCGGTGGCTTGGATCAGTCTGAACCCGTGGGTTCCTTGTGGGTCTTGGGCGTCGTAGAACTCGAGTTCGTTCATTCTTTCTAAATTGAAAACAAGTGAGCCCTTGGAACCGTTGATCTCGAACCGATTGAAATTTTTCCTCCCAACCGCGAACCTGCTCGCCTCGAACGTGCCGATCGCGCCGCACTTGAACCGCGCCAAAAACATCGATGCGTCGTCTACCGTGACCTCACCCGTTTCCTTGGATGCGCTCGCTCCGAGTTTGTCGTCGGTCGCGCCCACCAGCGGTCGCTTCTTGATGAACGTGTGCATGTGGCCCGAGACTTCGTCGAACTCCCCCACCAAATGGCGGCCGAGGTCGATGATGTGGCTGTTGATGTCTCCGTGCGCGCCGCTTCCCGCCTTTTCTTTTTGCAAGCGCCACACGAGCGGAAAGTTTGGGTCGGCGATCCAGTCTTGAAGGTACACGGCCCGCATGTGGTAGATCGCGCCGATACGTCCCTCTTCGATAAGTTTCTTGGCGAGAGCGACTGCGGGCGCCTTGCGATAGTTGTGGAACACCGCGTGCCTCACCCCCCCCTTTTCGACCGCGGCGACCATCTTCTCCGCTTCAGCGAGCGTGTTGCCGATCGGCTTTTCGCAAAAAACGTGCTTGCCGGCTGCCGCCGCCGCGCAGACGATCTCGCAATGGCTGTCGCCTGGAGTGGAAACGTCGATCACATCGATCTCCGAATCGGCGATGACCTGTTTCCAATCGGTGGCGTATCCTTCCCAGCCAAAGGTCTCCGCTGCTTTTTTCACAGCAACCTTCGTCCGTCCGCAAATCGTTTTCATCCTAATTTGCAAGGGGAGGTCGAAGAACCGATTGGCCTGACGGTAGGCGTTGCTGTGGGCCTTGCCCATGAACTGGTAGCCGATCAGACCGATTGTGAGGCTCTTGTTTGACATTGCTACCCGAGTTTGGCGGAGTCTTAGCGACTTGGTCAAGGCATGGCCCGCCGATATACGAGCACGGCCTGCCCCTCTGCGCACGAACATCGCATCGGAGACAAACCGTGGCACCCCTGAGTCACAAACATCGCATCGGAGACACACCGTGGCACCCGACGAGCGGCCTTCGCTGGGTCGACCCAGCCGCTATGTGGCAGTATTGGGGGGTCGATGTCGGAGCAAAGTCCGCGTTTTCCTGGTTTCAAAGTCGGGCGTGTCAAGGTCAAGGTGCCGGTCGTGCTCGCGCCGATGGAGGACGTGACGAACCTGGCTTTCCGGCTCATCGCCAAGCGCATCGCCAACCCCGGCCTCATGTTCACCGAGTTCGTGAGCGCGATGGCGATCCACCACGGCGCGCAAAAGACCCTCAAGAAAATGCGGGTGCATGACGAGGAGCGTCCGCTAGGGATTCAGATTTTCGGGGGCGACCCGTCTGTGATGGCCGAGACGGCGCGCGTGGCCGAGGAGATGGGCGCGGACATTGTGGACATCAACATGGGGTGTTGGGTGCCCAAGGTTTGCAAGACGGGCTCTGGCGCGTCACTTTTGAAAGACCCCCACCTCGCCGCCGAGATCGTTTCTTCCGTGGTGAGGGCGGTGCGCGTGCCCGTCTCCGTGAAAGTCCGCGCGGGGTGGGACTGGTCGCTCTTTGCGGCGCCCGATCTCGCCAAGAGGTTCGTCGATTGCGGGGCGAAGATGATCACGCTCCATGCTCGGTTTGCCAAGCAGGGATTCGAGGGCGAGGCCGATTGGAATTTGATCGAGTTTCTACGTCGCGCTGTTGAAGTGCCGCTGATCGGGAACGGCGACGTGAAGACGGGGGGGGACGCTATTAGAATGCTCGAAGAGACCGGATGCGACGGTGTGATGGTAGGTCGCGTGGCGATCTCGAACCCGTGGGCGCTGGCACGCATCCGCGCCCATGTCGCGGGCGAAAAAGTTCCGTCGGAACCGACTCTTGGCGAACGCATATCGACCGCCCTTGAGCACGCCAAGACGATGATCGCGTTCGAGCACGGCCTTGATGATTGGACGGAGGTTTTGCTTCTTCCTTTGAAGGAAAGACAAGAGGCGGAACTGCGTGGGATACGTGCGTTGCGCGGCCAACTGCCTCTATATATCAAGGGTGCGCCCGGCGCGGCGGAGGTGCGGGCGAGCCTTTCGCGGGTCTCGTCGGTGCACGAACTCGATGACATCCTTGAGTCCTTTGCTCAAAAGGTGCAACAAGTACAATCCACACCCGTATAACATGGTGTTTCGGAGCCTCGTCCTCAAACTCGCCGCTTTTGCGCCCTTCGAAAGACTGGTGACCAAGTCGTCTCTTTTCAAGCCGCTCATTAAGCGTTTCGTCGCGGGCGAGGACCTCGAATCGGCGATGGCGGTGGGGGAACTGTACGCCGCGGGCGGATACCTCGTGTCGATGGACCTGCTCGGCGAGAACGTCGCCACGAAAGAAGAGGCCGACCGCGAGACCGCTGCATATTTGGAAATGGTTCGTAAGATCGCCAACAGCCCTCACAAGGCGCGGATGAACATTTCGGTCAAACTCACCGCGCTCGGCATGGACATCAGCGACGATATTGCGGTCGAGAACTACGTCAGAATTCTTGAAGCCTGCAAGCCGAACGACATCTTCGTCCGCGCCGACATGGAGGCTTCGCCGTACACTGAGCGCACCGTCAAAATCATCGAATGCCTGTTTGAAAAATATCCGAACTGCGGGACGGTCCTGCAGTCTTATCTACATCGCACGTCTACAGACATCCAGCGGATGATCTCGCTCGGTGCGCGTGTGAGAATCGTCAAAGGGGCGTATTTGGAGCCTGAATCGGTGGCTTATCAGCAGAAATCGAAGGTCGATGAACTTTATATCTCTGGCGCGAAGGCGCTCTTGAAAAACGGCAACTATCCGGCCATCGCAACACACGATCCTCATATGGTGGTGGTACTGAAAGAGTTCATCAAGACTGAAACAATCCCGAACGAACGGTTCGAGTGGCAGATGATCTTCGGGGTTCGCCGGGATTTGCAGCGCCAGTTGCTCGAAGAGGGCTACAACGTCCGAATCTACATCCCTTATGGCGCGGCTTGGTATCCTTATTTCAGCCGTCGCCTCGCCGAACGGCCCGCGAATCTTTTATTTATTGTCAAGTCGCTTTTTAAGAGGTAAATTGATTATACATCATGGATATTTTTGACGTCTTACGCAACAGTTATTTCACGCACGGGCTGAGTGACGACGAGGTCAGAAAGATCGCTACGATTTCTACGACTTGCGAGTATGCGAACAATGGAGAAGTGATCCGCGAGTTCGACCCGGCGTGCGACGTTTTCATTCTTGTCGAAGGCAAGGCGCTGGTTATGACATCGAGCGGCGACATGATCGCGCGGCTGAAGCCTGGCGCGATCGTGGGCGAGATCGGTCTGTTCAGCAAGGAACTCCGCACAGCGTCGGTGATCAGCGACGGGGATTCGAAAATGGTGAAGGTGGGCGGCGAGGATTTGAACGCGCTCCTCGACAGGGAGCCGGCAATTGGCGTGAAAGTCCTCCGCAACGTCGGCCGCACCCTCTGCGACCACCTGCGGTCTTCCAACATCCAGTTAGAGACCGTTCTCAATGCATTGTAGGGGTTAACTACTCTTGAATTTCAATCTTCTTTTCAGTAGCGGGCTGGTCGCGTGTGTGAGCCAACTTTGATCTCAGGTCTTCATTCTGTTCGTGCACTATTCCTGCGATCCTCCCGGTCATCGCCTTGACCGCGCGGCGGCCAGCCTTGACCAGCGAGCGAAACGCCACCGCACCAACTGCTAAGAGCCCAGCCGCGAGGCCAAACCCAAGCCACGGACGACCTGCTTCAATCTGTGTTCCAAGAAGGATCGCGCTCGCGATCAGCGGCCCGTGAAGACCCATGAGATAGGCAAAAACAGGCACGTACTTTGTAGTGACCTTGGTTCGACCATTGCGCGATTCGACACTCAATCCCATGAAGTGCGGCCCGGTCATTGCTTGGCCCGAAAGTGTGCGGCCGATCTGTTTCAGGCCGTTTTTCTGCGTGTGACTAAACAATGCGTGAATTTTATCGAAGTTGTCAGGATCGATCTCACCATCGACGACCCGTGTGAACACTTCGGTCAAGTTGAAGGCGCCGGGTGTCGAGGACTCCTCGATGTCGATGCCAGCGAC
>CAYYZP010000193.1:0-2266 GCA_964476165.1 uncultured Fimbriimonadaceae bacterium | reverse complement strand
TTCCGTATCGAATCCGGTCATCACCATGACAAGCTCATTCGCAGGGGACCTGGCCACCTTTGGGTCAATGATAAACGTCCCGTACATTCCTCGCGAAATGTGCTTTCGCAACGGCGTCATGTGGCAGTGGTACACAAACAGACCGAAAGGAGCGGCCACGAATTCATACACGAAGTATCCCCCTGGAGGCACGATCTCAAACGAGCCATCCATGCGGGAAGGGTGAATCCCATGGAAGTGGAGCGTGTGGTCGCGGGCGGTGTGGTTGAAGAAGTGGATTATCAGCAGGTCTCCTTCAGTTGCCCTGAGCGTTGGGCCCGGGACCGAACCATTGACGGTCCATGCCGGATAGGTAACGCCATCAGCGACCTCAATATCGGCGTCAGTTGCAACAAGGACATAGTCACGCTGCACCTGCCCGTTTGCTCGTTTGCTCACCTTGCCAAAGTCAAAACGAGTTAGAAACTCAGAAGGACTAGGTGGCTTCGGGTAGGTAGCCTCTGGGGCATTCGTTTGGTCGAGTGTAACGGGGTCCTCGTCATGCAGTCTGGAGCCGAGCGCAACACTACCCTTCGGGAGAGGATTTTGCGTGAGCCCCTCTTTGCATGAGCTGCATGCTTGTGCTGCGGGAGCGACGACAATCGCCGCCCCAACTGCCGCGATTGCGAGGGCTCCAGTTGCCTTGCCTAGCAAGTCACGTCGCGTCAGTGTTTCGGGTTCATTGTCTAGTTGATTGTCTGCCATGTTTGTCCTCCTTCAAAACCGAAAGGAGTATCCCGCCCCGATAAAGTTCCTGGGGCCTCCTCGCGTGAGTCCAACCCCAAAGTGGAGGTCAATCTGGGTGTTTGGATTGGGCTGGTAGGTGAAGCCGCTGTGAAAAAGGTGCGCAGGCGCCGAACCCTTGGAGGCATCGAGCACGTGTTCGACAAACATGCCAACCTTGTCCCGAACCGGAATGCCAACGGAGACCGTGTGCTCCCAAGTGTTTTTGCGCGTGCCGTTCTCGATCGGGTTTGACCAGTAGAGCATCCCGCTCAAAGACAGGTCGTTAGACAGACTCCGCGCCCAGACCAGTTTCAAGTCCATGGCGTGCGATTCGGAGCGAATGCCGCTTCGTCCACTAGGAATGAACTTGGCCGGGATCATGGCCACCTCGGTTCCGTCCCTGGTGGGGCCAACTTGGAACTTGAGTCCCAAATAGATATCGTCGAGTCCTTGCACTGTCGCCAAGCCTGTCGAATGGAGCCAGTTGCAATTTGGAAGGCCGATTCTTAGCTTAACCCGCTTTGACAAACTCATGCGGATGAGAACCTCGGGTCCCGACAGTGCGGTGTTCTGCCCGTAAGTCCGAGTCCAGGTCGCCCAGATTCAATCTGCGTTGAACCGAGCGGAACGACGAAACTGCTTTCGGTGAAGTCGGGACGGTCCGTGACAATGGGGGTCTGAGTCGGGTCCTGTTCCGACAACATGGCAGCGGCCAGAGCCGTGGGGAATACGAACCAGGGCATCACTTCATCGCTCCCTGAGGTCCTCGGACGCGAAATGCAGCCAAAGCGCGGGGTGGGATCTTCATTGCAGAGGCTAACTTTTCCGAGTGTATCATAAGCCTAGGCTACAAAGTCAAGCCTGTGCTAAAATGGGCCGTATGGTTTCTCTTTCACAGGCGAAGAGGTTCGAAAGGACGCGCGAGGCGCACCGTTATGAGATCGCTGAGGACTATGTCGAAGTCATTCTTGACCTGGTCGAATCGGTTGGAGAGGCAAGGCTTACAGACATCGCCGCCCAAGTCGGTGTGGCCCATCCCACAGTCTCAAAGGCGCTGAAGAGGCTGGAGTTAGAAGGTCTCGTCGCACTACGTGCGTATCGGTCGGTTCAACTCACAGCAAAGGGGAAGCGCCTTGCGGTCCAGTGCCGCAGCCGTCATCAGGCGGTCGTCGGTTTTTTGCGCGCACTCGGTCTTGACAATGAAACTGCCGAAGCCGACGCCGAAGGCATCGAGCACCACCTCTCCCCGGCCACCCTGAACGCCATGAAACGATTCCTGAAACAACCGTAGAGTGCATCTTGATGGGACATCACCGAACATGTTCTCGGACCCTGTTTTGTATGATCCCCATTAACACCGGTCATGCCAACCATCGCTAAACTAGGCCCCTATCGGGTATACTTCTTTAGCCACGACGCGGCTGAGCCTCCTCACGTTCACATCGACCGTGATGCGAACACCGCGAAGTTTTGGCTTAACCCCGTGGCGAATGCGAGGAAC
>CAYYZP010000192.1:0-4572 GCA_964476165.1 uncultured Fimbriimonadaceae bacterium | reverse complement strand
CAGCACTTCGGAAGACACCTACGAAGTCGTCGGCTCATGGACCGACGTGACCTCTATGAAATCCCCCCCCTACGTTGCCGCCGACCATCGACCCTTGACCCTCGACCCTATTCATTCCGCCCCCCCCAAACGCGTCTGCGTCGTGACCGCTGACGAAAATCTTCAAGCCCTCCTAGCGCGAAGATCAAGGAACAATGGAATCCATTTTGCAGTCGTCGCGACCACGGGGCAGGGGCTCGAAACCGCGATCCGAGAGCGGCCCGACGTACTCGTTTTCCTGGACGCCATGCCCCAAGCAACTTTGGCACGCGTCGTCCAAGCGATCCGTGCCGAGCCGACCTTGCAGAATACGACGATAGCGACCGCCAAATCTTCGTCCGGCAACGGCCATCCCCAGGCTGTTGAAATCGATGTCAGCGGCGACGTCTTCGCGAACATAACCGCCATCGCTTATCGGACTTAGATTACATGCGGATTTAATTTTGAAAGTAGACACGCGGCGCGATCTGCGGGATAATGATGTCAGTCGTCATGGACATCGGCCCAAATAAAATCGTCGAGTTGCACGTAGCAGACGCTGCCAGGAGTCAGGTGCCTGGGGCAATCTACGAGGCTGTCTATCGTGCAGATGGTTCAGCGGAGCAATTTTTTCTCAGTTGCGGGATCGAAGCCTTAACAGGTTATCCGCCTCAAGCGTTCGTCGCCAATCGATCTTTGTTCGCCTCGTTGATTCATGTAGACGATTATGAGCGGTATGTGATTGAAGCAGAGCGGTGCAGAGGGAAAGACGCTGAATTCACTTGGGAGGGGCGGATATGGAGGGCGCAAGGTGATATTAGGTGCATTCAAGTGTTGAGCAGGCGAACCCAACTCTCGGATGGGTCGGGGAAATGGCACGGCGTCATGATGGATGTTTCCAGTAGAAAGGCTCACGAGGACGAACTCGCCACATTGAACGAGTACTTCTCGATGCTCCTTGACAAGGGGCCGTGTGTGTTCTACGTCCGAGAGGCGACCCCCCCCCCTATAGGCTCGTCTATGCGAGCGAGAACGCATACGTCGGGTTTGTCCTCGATCATGAAATCTCGTCGCAGAGACCGATCGAAAATGAAATCGACGTCCATCCTGACGACCACGCGATTTCGATAGCATCTTTCCCCGAAACGGCCAGAACGGAGGGTCGAGCGTCGAGATCAGGATTGGGAACCCAGTCCGTGGTTACAAGTGGTTCCTCGTTCACAAGAAGATCGCGGAGCACGATCCGGGCCTCTTGCTTGGTGTCGTCATCGATGTGACGGAACACTATGAGGCGGCGCGCGCCTTCAAACGAATGCAAGCAAGGTTTCAGGCCATGCTGGACGCCTCACCTGCAGGTGGGGGAATGTTCGACGTCCACTCGAACCTAGTCTATGTCAACGAAAGGGCCCTGAAAATGATGGGCCAATCAATGGAAAACGTCAAGGGTGCTGGCTGGCTCTCCTGCGTCCACCGCGCCGACAGGCGACGGGTCGAGAGCATGGTCGTACGCCAGTCCGAGTACGAAAAGCCCAAGTCCTTCATCTGCCGTTTTGTGCGGGGAGAGAAAGAAACGACCTGGTGCCGGGTCGAACTTGCGCCGATCGTAGTCGAGGGCGAGTTTGAAGGCACCGTCGCCTCCTTTATCGACGTCACAAACCAGCGGGAGAGCGAGATGCTCGCGGATCGGGCGATCCAATCTGCTGAAGAATCCACGATCGCAAAAAGCGCACTGATATCAAACTTTCTCTCATCCTTCGGTGGTCCATTGCATGAGTTAGTGGAAAAAGCAAACGAGGTCGCATCGCGCGACGAGACCACAGAAATGAGCGAACTGGTCGCCCTTTGCAACGACGCACAGGCGCGTTTCGACGAACTTCACATCCTGACTCTCGAAAACTTCGCAGAACTCCCGTTGCGAAAAGTCGCTGTCCCTGTGCGCCATCTGCTCGATCAAGTAGTAGCAGCCATTTCGTCAAAAGCAAAAGCATGTGCGCTGGACATCACCTTGCACGATTCTACGCCAGCCGACGCGATTGTCTGTTGCGACCTTGAAAGGATTCGGCAAATACTCAGGGCTGTCGTCGGTGTCGCCGTCGCATCGAGCCAGGTGGAGGGACTTGTTACGATCGATTGTCTGACTGCCACTGACGACGTAATTCAGATAACGGTGACGAACACGGTCCGCAAAGATGCTGTTCTTTGGTACGAATCTCTAGATCGGCTTGCAAAGTCAAGCCATTCAAAGTTAAATGACGCGGTCGTGCAACTCGTCGTCGCCAAGCGGCTTTGTCAGGCGATGGGTGGGGGCCTCACGATCGAGTCCGGGAAGAGAACAGTCTGCGTCCACGTCACTTTGCCCCGGTCCGCACCTCAATTTGAATCTAAAGCAGCCCGCCAGGTGGGGGAAATCCTCTAATTTGACTGACACAGAGCAGTTTCTGCGCTAAAATGTGTCCAGAGGGCCGAAAAGGATTTTGGCCTGCACAATATGATCAAGATCACGGACGATCTCGCCGACATGCACGTCGTCGTCATTGACGGGCACACCATCGAAGCGCGCGAACTCTGCGCCCACATGCACGAAGCAGGCTTTAGACGAGTCAGCGTTTTCCACGACCCGCACGAACTGATCGCGCACTTCGAGGGCCTCGAACCGGACGTCGTCTGCCTTGACCTTGATCTTCCCGGAAGAAAGGGTTCCTCGCTCCTGACCGACCTGCGCACGGAATCCCCCCACCTACTGCACGTCCCAATACTCGTGTTTACAGATGACCAATCGAGTGGTACGCGGCAATGGGCGCTCGAACTCGGCGCAAACGATTTTCTTCCGAGGCCCATCGAGCCTGTCGAAACGATCTTGCGCGTCAGAAACTTCCTGCGCACTCGATTGCTTTCCAAAGAACTCGAGCGCCATAGTCTTGATCTCGAACGTGACTTTCGACGACGCACTACGGATCTTTTTGAGGCGACCGACGATTGTCTTTGGCGTCTCGCGCGCGCGTCTGAGTTCCGCGACGATGACACAGGCGAGCACACGATGCGCGTCGGCCACATGTCGGCGGACATCGCAAAACAACTGCTCATGGACGACGAAGAAGTCGAGATGATCCGCCGCGCCGCGCCGCTCCACGACATTGGAAAAATCGGAATCCCCGACAATGTCCTTCTCAAACCTGGGCGATTGACCCCGGAGGAAATGGACGTCATGAGGACGCACGTAAAAATCGGCGCGAGCCTTCTTTCGGGGAGTTCATCGAAACTGATGAACCTCGCCGAGCAGATTGCGCTCACGCACCACGAAAAATGGGACGGCTCGGGCTATCTCATTGGCTTGAACGGCGAAGACATCCCATTGCCTGGCCGCATCGTGGCCGTTGCCGACGTGTTCGACGCGCTCACCCATGACCGTCCTTACAAACAGGCTTGGCCCACCGAACAGGCGATCAAAGAAGTCGCGAAACTCTCCGGCACGCACTTCGACCCCCAAGTCGTCGACGCGTTCATGGCAGTCGTCGAACTTGGCGAAGTGCGTCCCCGTTTTGGGACCGCTCGCGCCTGATTGCCTTTTGGGAGTGCGGGGGCCTGACCACGCTTTGGATTGCGCGAAGGTATCTCCAAAGACCAAGTGGTTAGAAAACCGACAGCTCACGCCGCCCTTTCGGCTCTAAACAATCTCAAATTTAAAATCTCAGATTTGAAATCGCGCCTGGAGGGCGAGCGTCCCCGCGAGCCGCGCCTCAAACCAGCAGTTGACGCCCCTCTTCTCATCCGATCTGAAATTTGAAATCTCCGTCGTGCCACGGTTGTTCAGGAAGACACGACAGACAAAGCCCTTTCAAAAATCCCCATGTCTTCCCGGACAGCCGTGATTGTTGAGCGAGAGGCAGCCCCAGGGTCCACACGGCTGTCCGTCAGGACGCATAGTCTGGAAAGTGACTGATTCTCGCGCGTCCTAACGAACAACCGTGGCACACCTGTTCTTACTGATGGGGGAAACCTGATGCCACACCGCACGAACAAACCCCGGAGGGCGTGTCCGTGGCACGTTTAGCGGAACTCCCATGTAAATCTGTCAGGCTCAGCGGGACTTTGACGTGAAGGCTGAACTATCAGACTGAAAAGGCGTACTACTCCCAAGAACGTGAGTGAAGTCTCCCAAGTCAAGGAGTTTGCGGCTGTTTCCATGAACGGACACCTGGGTCTCGAGTTCATCGACCTCGTGGATGTTAAGCCCGACCCGGAGGTCCTCGACCTCGTTCCGCCCGAGTTCGCGCTCAAAAACCAGGTCCTGCCCATTCGCAGAGACGGGCGCGTCCTGGTCGTCGTCATCGGCGCCATCGAAAAACTCCAGGCCGCCGACGACCTCGGCGTCCTGCTCGGTACCCCCGTCCGGGCCGCCCTTGCCGACCCGGCGCTCATCAGGCAAAAGATCGAGGACAAGTTCCTCGAAGGCATGATCGCCGAACTCCCGGTCGAGGACATCGGCGCGATCGATGCTGGCGACGAAACCGACCTTGCCGACTTGCAAAGAATGGCGGGCGAAGCCGCCGTCGT
>CAYYZP010000191.1:0-2763 GCA_964476165.1 uncultured Fimbriimonadaceae bacterium | reverse complement strand
CCGTTACCGACGACGACGCCCGCGAGCCGCCAATGCGGAACGGGCTCTACGACCGGTCCTGCGATCTCGTCCATCATGAGGGTCGGGGTGATGTTCGTGCCCCAGCTCCTGCCTGCAAGGAGTCGTTCAGCGGCTTGTTGGTCGTCGAAGTTTTTCTCTTCTTCGATCAGTTCAAACGGATTGGGCCGCGCCGAGAAAGTCTTACCAACGAGCAAGGTTTTTGGATCGACAAAAGGAACCGACGGATTGATCTTGACTGCCGCCTTAGCGACAAGATCGAGTTTCACCGGAGCAGGTGGATTTGCCGTCAAGGGATCAAATGAGGCCTGAGATTTTTGGCACCCTGTTGTCAGGGCTATGATCGAAAAGGCGATCATTGTCTTGCCCACTTGGGAATGAGTCTTGGTCAAATGCAATGTCTTTTTCATTGTCTGTCACACCTCAAAACGCGGCTCCGCCCCCACCACCCCGTCGTCCCCGGCCTCCCTGAGAGGCTCCAGAAGTAATCTGGCCATCGAGCACTCCGTTGGGTTGTCCTGGGAGGAATCCAACTATGGAGACCGAGTAGGTAGCGGTAAGTTCAGGGCTCGTGCCCGTCAAAGTCAGTCCGTGTGTGACGGCGAAGTAATCGGGCATGTTTGTCCAGGCCTCGACGTTGGCGACGATTTGCTCGTACGTACCCGTTACCGTAATGTTGCCAAGGTCAAACATGACGACGGGATAAGGCAGTCTCGTAAAGTTGAAATAGGACAGCATCAGGGTCGCAGGATCCGTATCAGGAAACGGGATAAGTGGCGCTTGAACGATTTCGACGCCTCCAACTTTGAGTTGTCGATTGACCGCAGACTGCACCTTGTCTCGATAGGCCGGGGCGGTCGCCACGAGCGTAAACGGATCGACTGTAAGATCAATAAAGCCTTCTCCGCCCGCCCACTTTTTGTCGAGAACGGCCCTTAGTTCGTCCGCAGTGGTCTCAACGTACTTGACCGCTTTCTCAACTCTCTGTTCAGCCTTTTGTCGTTTGCTCGCTTCTCTTTGAAGCGAGTCCGCGTATTCATCGATCAGTGCGGCCTCCTCCAAGTCGGGCAAGTAGAACTGGAACAAGCCGTACGCGATGACCGCGATTCCTACGAACGCACCCACCACAATCCAGACCCAACCGCTCAACTTAAACATATTGTTTTCAGACTAGCGCCCGCCTCCAAATCCTGCCGTATTGCCTCTTCCGCGCGCGTTGCCTGCTGGCGCCGCGCCTTGTTGCTCGATCGTCGCCCTAGGATTGGGCGTGAGGATGTTCTTTGCCAAGATCAAGGTCATGTTGACGTTCGACCACTTTGGCATGGCGCCCCTTGGCCCTTCACCGGTGCCGAACTGTCCGACGTTTTGGAACCCGCGGGGCCCTGTGTTCGCACGCTGGATGAGTGCCTCCATTTGGTCGAGCGGGTCGGAAGGAAGGTTCGTCTCACCCTGTTTGATCCTTGTTCCATCCTGGTCTTCGGGGGTCAAGTTGGGGATAAAGTCGTGCTCGAAGACGAAGCCAGAACGCGAAACTGCACTCACGCCCGGTATTCGAAGAAGCGCGAGCGCGAGGTCGGCATACTGTTGCTCGGTCTTAAGAACGCCCGACATACTAATGGTGGTCGATTCCCCACCGGGCGCTGCGTTGAGCGACGTTATGCGATAGAAGTCCGGGATGTAGTTCATGACGTCTCGGTAAAGGCTCGTGTAAACCGTGTTGTGGGCCTCCATTGCCTTGACGAGTTTAAGGTTTCTGTCGATAGGGCCGACCTGTTGGATGATCACATCGGCTGAATCGGCGATTCCCATAACGATCTGAACTTTTGGTCGCTGCTCGTTGGCCTTGTCGACTGCAGATTGTTTTGCCTTTTGTCCTTTGCCGATCAAGAGGAAAGTGAACCCGCTCGCCATCGCGATGATAACGATCGCCAGCACTAACGCGCTCTTAGAGCCCGCTGATTTGGAAATGCTGGAAGGCAGAAGGTTGAGTTTCATAGTTTAAAAGCAGATGTGCAGACCATTGCCGACTGCTACGGCGAACTCCTCCATGTGTCCTTCGTCGACTGAGTCGCTGGGCGACTTTATGTTTTGTGCGATCCCTCTGGTCGGATCATATGCTCTCGTGGGTACGCCGATCGAAGACTCCAAGAATCCTGCCAGACCTCTCAACTTCGAACCGCCTCCGCAGAGAAGGATGGCGTGGACGTCCCCGCCTTTGCTTCGGAAGTAGTCGACGGACCTTCTCGTCTCGGCGACGAGTTCTTCGAGGACGGACGACAGTGCATTGAACACAGGATCGAGGTTCGGAACCGATTCGCCAGGGACTGGGGTCAGTGATTTGTTGTCCTCCTCTGTCGAGTCTCCAAACGGATTGTAGGGCGCAAACGCTTGGGTCTCGGGTTCTCCAAACGTCGTTTCGCCAAGTTTGGCGTCTGCAGGAATGTTCGCCTGCTCTATTTTGATCCTTTCTGCTTCCTCGTAAGACGTGTTGAGTGCCTCAGCGATCTGCTGTGTGAACATTTCGCCGCCTACCGGCACTTGTCGAGGCATCAGGATTTGGCCGTTCTTGTAAATGTTGATCGCCGTCGTCTTGTGGCCAATATCGATGACGCAGACGGTGTCGCCTTGAAACTCTTCCGCATAACCGTTCATCAGCGTCCGCGCGATGCCGAGCGGCTCTACATCGATGGCCGCAACTTTTCGTCCGGCTTTTTTGGCGAGGTCCGTGACGGCGTCGATGGCCGA
>CAYYZP010000190.1:0-6363 GCA_964476165.1 uncultured Fimbriimonadaceae bacterium | reverse complement strand
TCCCGCCGAAGCCAGGGCAATGAGGCTCGATATGCTTCCGTTCTTCGAGAAGACGCACGATCCCGGTTGCGCAAAATACGGTTACGACTGCGATCCGCCCTATAACTACTACCGCGAATGGAGCGAAACTGGAGGTTCCATTGTGTTCATCGATGGTCACGCCAAGTTCCTCGTCAACGCGAGCCAGTTCGACAATACGGTCGTCGACGTAGTGGGCCACCGCTCCGGCGAACCGAACCCCGATTCATGGTCCGGAACCTGGTACGGCGTCTGCGACTGACGGCGGTCCCATGGAACCCAATCGAAGTAAGGTGACCTTGTAGGCGATACGATGTCAAAAGTTCTTGTAATATGCGGCAGCCTTCGGGAGGGCTCTTACAACCGTAAATTATTGAACGTCGCGATTAAACTCTTGGTCGACCTAGGTGCAGAAGTCCAAGACTTTGACTTTCGCAGTTCTCCTCTTCCAATTTACGATGCGAGCCTCGAAGCCGCTGAAACTTTGCCAGAAGGTGTGATCGCGCTCAAAGAGGCCATTAATCAAGCAGATGCGATCGTGATCGCAAGCCCCGAATACAACGCTGGCGTCACGCCGCTCATGAAAAACGCCATCGATTGGGTTTCAAGAGAAGACTCAAAAAAGGGAAGAACAAACGAGTGGAGCAATAAAGTGATCTCGGTCTTGACGGTTTCGCCAGGAGCGTTCGGTGGAATCAGGGCGCAAGGCGCGTACCGCCAGTCGCTTGCGATGCTCGGTGCTCTTGTCTTGCCGGAAACTGTGACAGTCCCTAACGCGGCGCAGGCCTTTGACGAAAGTGGAGCGTTGACGAACGAACGGTCAAAGGGCTTGCTCGATAAGTCTATGAAGCGGCTCTTAGAGGTATCTTCGCGCCTGAAAGGCTTATGAGGAAGATCTCGATTGCGGAGCCCGTAACCGAACTCAAGCGGATCAAGATCATCGAAAACGGGGAGCCTCTCGTCGACTTTCTCAAGTTCTGCCCCCTACTCGTAAAGGCCGATCCCGTCTTTGATTACCGCTACGAGACTGTTGTCCGCGAGTCCGTCGCAAGAAAACTTTGTGCTGCTGCGAAGGCGCTCGCCAAAGGCTATAGGCTCGGAGTCTTAGAAGGCTGGCGCCCCCACCACGTCCAGCGGCGCATGTACCTTCGCGCATGGAACCGATTTAGAGAGATGCACCCCGAATGGGGCGACGCGCAATTGCGGCGCGTCGTCAACCGGTATACCGCGCCACTGAACACGAAGGTACCCCCACCGCACTCGACCGGGGCCGCTGTCGATCTTTTCTTGCTGGACAGCGACCTCAACGAACTGGACATGCGCGCTCCATATCCAACAATGGACCCACGTTCATATCCCCTGCACGCAAAGGGCATCGCAAAGGAGAGCGTCGAAAGAAGACGGATCATGTCGGACGCGCTTCTGGAGGGGGGTATGACGAACTATCCCTCTGAGTATTGGCACTGGACCTATGGCGACCAGGGCTGGGCGTACCGCACTGGTTCGCCAAACGCCATCTATGGAGTCACCGAGCCCTTCGGCTACATCCCCGACACCCGCGACCTCACCGACGACCCCATCGTCTGGATCCGGCGCGAATAATTTGCGCGCCTGGAACTGTGCCATGGGTAGCCCGATGGATCGTGCGGGATACCCGTGCTCCCGAGCAAAGCCCGAATTGATGCACGCGATGCCCGTCCGTGCAAACAGCCTCGTTGCGTTGCTGACCTCTAGGTCAGGACAAAGGAGTGCGGGCGTTCGGCCCGCACTCAGGTCCTCGGGCATTCAACCCGACGAAGCAAACACGTTTCACCGCGCGGCTCGCGGAGACGCTCCCCCCCCACCGGAAGCACACGTCAAATCGCACGGACAAACTCCAGAGAGCCTGTCCGTGGCACGAGCAAAGTTCTTGAATTGTGGCGCGGGCGTCCCACCTGAATTCAGATAATCTCAAATTTGAGAATTGAAACCTGATATCCGATCCTCACTCCGCATTGCGGTGCAGACCTGGAGGTTCGCACCACGATCTTATATCCCTCAACCCGCTCACTGGTTGAGGGTAGTCCGCTCGATCGAAACCAGAAACCCCCAATCCCTGAGGGGATTGGGGGTTAGTTTTGCACCTGCTCGAGACCCTTGACCCTGATTCCAGCCTCAGCGAATGACCGAGGCGCCTTTGATCTCGACGATCTTTTTGATGGAAGCGTCGTCGTCAACGGTTTCGGACGAGTCATCTTCCTCGGACTCATCTTCGGAATCCTCATTCTCACCATCGTCCGAGCCGAACTTGTGCCCGAAGTCGAAGTCGTGCCCGAATTTCTCGCCCATCTTTGACATGTCGCCGATGTCCAAGTGCTGGAATGTGACTCCTGTCGGCAACACGGGCCGTAAAAGGCTGTCGTCGAAGTCGGAATTGAACTCGAAACTCATCTCGAATATCTCGCCTCGCTGGCTCTGCGCTGAAATCGAGATAGGAAGATCGGTCTCCGCATCGACGACGATGTGGACGCGACCGTCGCCGTGGACCCCGTCGATGAAAACGTTGTACACACGACGCCCATCGACCAAGACCGGTTGCTCGACCACGATGTTCTCGCGTCCGATTTCGTCCGCGCCCTTTTCGAGCAGTTTGGAGACCGACACTTCATCGGAAATCTGCTTCACGATGTCCTCAGGAGAGAACGGAAGTTCCATCCCGATGTTGATTAGTTGAGCCGTCTTCCCGCCGTCCCACAAAGTGAGTTCGCCGTTAGAGTAGGAGACGTCCATGTTCCCTTCTCCACCACCCTGGATGCTGACCCGCCATTCCTTGCCCTTGTAAGCGAGCAGAATGTCGCCCTGATCGTCGCCGCCTGCAAAGTTGAGCCGGATGAGCATTCCCTTCACGTTCTCATAGGCGCTGGCGACCTTGTCCCATGTCTTGGCCTCCGCCTTAGCGGGCAATAGAGTCGTAAACGCGAAGAACCCGACGGCGGCCGCAGCGGCGCCGACAGCGATCCAGCGCGTGCTGAGCCCGATCCACGGCTTGCGGACGGTCTGTCGTGCCGCGTACTCGACCTTGTTCCGCAGTCCCTGCGGGGCCTCGCTCGAGAGCGGCTGGTTTTCAAAAATCTCTTTCATGTCTTTTTTCATTGGTCTTCTTCCTCCCTGTCGGTGAAATCGAAAGTGCCCGCGCCGAGTTCTCGAAAGTTCTGGCGCGCCCTTTGCAAGAGGCTGTTCGTCGCGTCGGTGCTCTTTTTCAACACTTGCGCGACTTCGTCGGTTGTGAGTCCGTTCACATACTTCAGGACGAGCGCCTGACTATGGTCCTCGGACATCTTGTCGAGGATCGCATTGACTGCGAACCTCTCTACCCCCACCGTAGAGCCCATCCCGTCCGCCGATGAAAGCGGAGACTCTTTGCGCAAGTAGCGCCGTCGCAGACAGTCCGCGACCTTGTTCTTGGCGATGGTCAGGAGCCACACACGATAGTCCCCCACCGCCACGCCGTCACGCATCCGTTTGAACGCCGCCGACATCACTTCCATGGTGACGTCCTCCGCGTCCTCGTTCCGGTCGAGCCTCGATGACACGTACCGCCACACATCGTCCAGATATTGCCGCTGGAGTTCTGTTGGAGACAAGATCAACCCCTCCTCCCACACTGAAGGTTTGGCGCCCAGCCCGGCCTGGTCGACTGCATGGATGTTGGTACGTGCCATTTCCGTTCCTTTTCACCAAAGGTATCCATAAAGTCGCTCTAGCCCAGGGTTATCTATCGGGTCCCGGTTTTGGGCCCACCCATTCGTTGTCGCCTTTCCCTTCTTTCATTAGCGAGGTCTTGCCGAAGGCGATCCGCTCTGGGGCCGTGTCCTTGCCCTTGACGTTGCTGCCTAGCAAGATACGGTTTTTCCCGAACTTCTTGTTCACCCTGTCCACGGCCTGGCTCGCCTTGGTCCGACCGGTGCGCTCGGCGAAAAGGCTCGGCGTGACCTCGTCGGCTGGGAGAAGGCCGCCGAAAGTGATGGCGGTGGCGGTCGGCGAGCCTTGAAAGTCGCGCTTCTCCCAGAGCCGCTGGAATTCCTCGACGACCGAGACCGTGTCCTGGAGCGGATCGACCCTCGTCCAAACCTTCCAGTCCTTGTCCCGGGCCGAGACGCTGACGTAGATTTCCGTGGCCCAGAGCCCCTCGTCTCTTAGACGCGCTGTCGCTTTTTGGATGAGCCGGAGCATCACCGCCCGGCTCCCCTCTTCGGTGCGCATGGCTGGTGGCAGGACGTGCGAATGGCCGAGCGACCGTCTGTGGGTAGCGCGCTGGTCGAGTTCGTATCCGCGCAGTTCGTACCACCATCTTTCCCCCACCACGGATCCGAACGCTTGTCGTAGTTTTTCCTTGGACGCCGCGAGCATGTCGTCTGAGTTGAAAATTCCAGACGCCCCTAATCGCGCAGCCATCTTTCGATTGATCCCGCAAAAAGCTTTGACGTTCAACCCCAAAATCGCATCTGGCAAGTCCTCGGCGCGGATCATTACAAGGCCGTCAGGCTTTTGCATGTCGGTGCCCAGTTTTGCCAAAAACTCGTTCGGCGCAATGCCGATGCTGCACGTCATGTACGGCGAAACGAGTTCGTGTATCGCCCGCTTGATTTCCATCGCGAGTTCTTTTGCACGCTTTGGTTCTCGCTCTTTTCCAATCAGTCGGAAAGACATCTCGTCGATGCTCCGCACGTTTTCTACCGGTAACACCGTATCGACAGCCGATTTGACGAGTTCGTGATAGTGGGTGTAAAGCGTGTGGCGACCGTCGACGATAATGATCTCGGGGCACATGCGCTTGGCGTCCCCCACCCGAGTGCCCGTCTTGACGCCGAACGCCTTGGCCTCGTAACTCGCGGCGATCACGGTGCCGCCGTCCGAGGTCACGGGGCAGACCGCGATCGGTTTTCCGCGCAGTTCTGGCCGCTCGGCCTGCTCGACCGACGCGAAGTAGGCGTTCAAATCCAAGAACAACACGCCAAGCGGGCGGTTCTTTCCCTCGAGGGGTAGATGAACGTCTACCATGGCTGAATTATAGCCTCAACCACGCCGCCGTTCGGTCATGTATAGTGCCTCAATCCGTGTCGGAAGACCTCACTGCACCGCCGGTCATCGAGCAACCGCTCGTGTCGCCTCCCAAGATAAGAAACTGGGTCGGCTGGATCGTCACGGGGGTTTTGCTTTTCCTGTCGATGACATCGGCAACTGTGGGCTACTTTAAGCCGGACAAGCGCGATCCGAGTTTCGGAACGCTCCAGGACGGACTCCGAATGGCGGTCTCGCTCAAGGAATCGTACAAGTCCTCGATGGGTGCTGTCCCCAACCCAGCACTGGCAGAGGTCATTGACAAATCGGTCGAGGACAGTTTTGCAAAAGTCTTAAAGGACGCCACAGCAAAAGCAGGGGTACACGACGAGGCCGCTCGCATTGCCGTCGTGACAGCGCGCGAGATGGGACAGGCGCCTCCGTGGAACGCGCTCGATCATCTCGAATTTTCGAAGGACAAAGGGTCGCGCCTGATTTTTGCGATCAACGCGAACAAAGCGATCGATCCGAAAGACGTCGAGGCGCTCGCGCGCATGGACAGCGACGAGTTCGCTGTCCGCCTCGCGGTCGTCCAAGCGCGCGAATCTCTCAAACAGCCGAGCGAGCGGTCTAAAATCGTGGTCGCCAATTTGCTTCCCAAGTTGTCGATTGTCACATTGGTGGTTTTTGCTCTTATCGTTTCAGGGGTCGTTTGCTTCGCGCGCTTTTTTGCACTGCGCCATCAGGGGAAAATAGTGGCCGCGGGGTTTGGTGAATTTTCTGTCGTCGACGGTGACCGGTATGCGGTGCGGTTCGCGGTCTTTTTGGTTGCGTTCAACCTATTCATTGTCTTCGCTTCGTTTGCAGTAGGACTGGATTTCTCAAAGATTTGGCTTTCAGTAGGCGTTCAAGTTGCGACGATAGTGATGACCGTCGGTTTTTTCTACGTTCCTCTTGCAGACCGGGCGGACAAGTTTGCAAGTGTCATTGGCTGTCTAAAACCACTGGGCAAGCGCATCGTCGAAGGGGTTTACGGTTATGTTGCTATCGTTCCCTTGATCGTGCTTGCGCTCGTGGTCGCAGAAATGCTCTCTGGTTTTTTCCCAACGCCGACACATCCTATTACAGATGAGATTCGAGGCGCGTCGAGCCTTGATTGGCTCGCGCTCTTTTTGACTGCGACTGTGCTCGCGCCTCTCCTGGAAGAGTTGACTTTTAGAGGGCTGCTGTTCCCGGCCCTGGCATCAGTCACCAAGCGACCGCTGTGGGCCATGTTGGTCTGTGGGTTCCTGTTCGCGGCGATCC
>CAYYZP010000189.1:0-4991 GCA_964476165.1 uncultured Fimbriimonadaceae bacterium | reverse complement strand
TCATCGCGGCCAGCGTCGTGCGGTCGAACGCGTCGTAACCGACGGTTTTTTCGTTGTGCGTCTCGCCGCAAACGATGACCTCGCTGTATCCCTTTGCCCGCGCGAGCAACGGCACGATCGAGACGAGCAAGACGAGCGCGTTGCCCGGCACCGAGCCCTTTTTGTGCGCATGGATGTCGTATTGTCCGGCGATCTGTTTGGGGAGCGAGTTGGGCCGGTACGAAAAGTCCTCTGACTCCAGATAGGCGTTTTCGAGTTCTGCCGATGTCGAATCGGACGCCATCGCGATAAAGGTGAGGTCTTCGGGAGTCAGTCCTTTCTTTCTCAAGTTGCCCCTGACGTTATAGATCGACACGGGCTGTTGCGTGATCGAAGCAACGGTGACCGCCGCACGAACGAGCGCTCCCCCCCCTTCTCCGTGGGCGCCATTGAGCACGATCTGGTTCGGGGTCTGCTGCATGCCAGACTAGATCTTCAGTTTGAAGATGAGGTATTCCAATATCCTAATGCAGTATGCGAACAGGATGAGGAAAATGCAAATCAAAACGATCTCAGCGTAAGGGATGACACCACCTGTCACGCTCGTCGTTCGCGCCGCGTTATCGCTTGCGCCGATGAACGCCTTTTGGTTCGCAAGTTTTTCAGAATCGAGGAGGAACTGCTTAATCATGGCAGTCATCGGATTTTTGACGGCGAAGAAGAGGGCGACGAGCACGCCGATCATCGCAGGCAACGACATCTGATATTTGTGCTTTTGATGCTCGTTGTAGATGACGCACTGGCGACAGCGCTCGGCCTTTTGTTGTGGCGTATACCTCGAGTTGCGCGGGATGAACTTGGCCGCCGCGACGACGTCGCTCGGGATGACCTTGCCCTCCATCGCGTTTTGGATGACGGCCTCTTCGCACATACAGCCGACGCGCTCTTGCCAGCACGTCCTGCGAGAATGATAGATCGGGCAGCGGTCACGAACGAACTTGCGACAATAGGGGAGTTGCCAGCACTTGCCGAGGAAAACGTTCTTAGTGTCTTTTTCTTCGCGAAGCCCCTTGCCGTATTTAAGTTGGTCGGCGCGTGAGCCTTCATTGATGCGCAGTTTGACCCGCGTGAAAAGATCGATCGCGATTCCTACGACGCCGATGATGGCAAGTGGGACCGACGCTTCTCCGATAGCGGCAAGCGCGTTTTCAGAGACTTGGCTCGAGTTGCCCGCCAAAATGATCGGCAACCACGATGGACTAAAATAGAGTCCCCCACCGACGAAAAGCATAAGCGCAAACAACGTCTCTTCTCCCCAGAAAAGCCACGATGCGCCAAGACCCAAAAGGAGCCCGCCAATCATGCCGACTTGCTTAAAGGTGGCGATGTTGGATTCGGCCTGCGCAAGGTTCGCCGTGTTGTGCCCACCTTGTGAAGCCGTGATGATGAGCATCGCGAGCGACGCGACCACGGCTAGGATTCCGCCATAGAAACAGAACTTGGCGGCAGTATCGATGATGCCAATGACGGCTTCCGACTCGTTTCCGGACTTTCCTTGATCCGGCTTGTACATTTTTGCCTATCTACTTCCGATTAACGCGCTCCAGGTAGGAACCGTTTCGCGTGTCCACCTTGATGACGTCGCCCTCGGCAAGATGGAATGGTACCTGGACGACCGCTCCCGTCTCAAGTATTGCTGTTTTTGTGGCTCCTCCGCCGACCGTGTCTCCCTTATAGGCAGGGTCGGTCTCCTTGATTACAAGTTCGACGAACTGTGGGATTTCGTACCCGAGCACTTCAGAGTCTGCCTCCAGCGCGACGACCTCCATTTCTTCTTTGAGATACTTGGCGGCCGCCCCGAACTTGGACTCCGGCACCGGAATCTGCTCGTAGGAGTCCAAATCCATCAGGATCAGTTCGTCGCCTTGTCTATAAAGAAACTGATACGGTTTTTTTTCAAGGTAGGCGGAGTCCATCTTTTCGCCCGAGCGAAAGGTCTTTTCAATCGTCGTTCCGCTCTTGAGGCGTCGCAGTTTTGTGCGGACAAACGCGCCGCCCTTTCCGGGCTTGACGTGTTGGAAATCAATGATCTGGCAGACTTCGCCATCGAGGTAGATGGCGATGCCGGTCTTAAAGTCGCTGGTGTCTATGGCCAAGGTGGTCTCTCCGCCCGAAAGCGCCCCACTAGGATACAGCCTCGGTTGCGCTTACGCTAGGGCAGGTAGCGGACTGGATTAACCGGGCGTCCGTTGATCCGGACCTCGAAGTGGAGGTGAGGACCGGTGGCCAGCCCTGTGGAGCCGACAGCAGCGATACGTTCGCTCATTTTGACTGTGTCGCCTTCGTTCACATACAGCACAGAGCAGTGTCCGTAGAGCGTCGAGACGCCGTCACCGTGGTCGATGACAACGGTGTTGCCATACCCGCTCATCCAGCCACAGGCGATAACGACTCCCGTGGCCGCCGCCTTGATTGAAGCGCCGTGGTCGGCGCCAATATCGACACCGTTGTGCTGCCTCCTCTTTTTAAGGATCGGGTGATACCGGGTTCCGAACGAACTCGTTATTGGACCAACTGCGGGCTTGATCATGGCACCGCCAAAATTGATCTGCGTCCCGCTCTCCTCCCTCTGTCTCTGGTAGTTCGCAATGCGGTCCTGCAGGATTCTGCTCTGCCTGTCGAACTCTTCGAACTCGCGCTCAAGTTGCCTTCTTTGTTTTTCGAGGTCTTTAAGGACCTGTTTCTTCTCATCGTGGACCCCCTGCAACTCTTCCTGTCGCTCTTCGTGCTGTGACTTAAGGTCTCGAATGTCGCCGATGAGTTCCTCTTGCTCGGTCTTCTTTCTTAATATCTGTTCTTTGAGACCTTTGTACTCTTCGAAGAGTTCGCGGTCGCGTTTTGCGATGCGTTCGAGCAAGTTTTTTCTCTCGGCGAAATCGCCGACCGATTGTGAACCTGAGAAAAGCGAGAGAAGGCTGCGGTCTGGTGTGCGATAGATCTGCCTTAGTCGGCTTTCAACTTTTCGTCTTTGTTCGGAGAGTTTTCCAGCGGCTACTTCGAGATCGCCTGTCAGAATGTCGCGTCGCTCGACTGAGGTTTCGAGTCGGTCTTCGGTCTGGTTCAGCAGGCCGGAGACTCGCGTGAGGTCATGGTCCACGGCGCGAATGTCGCGCTTGACCGCTGATCGCGCGGTGTTCACCTTTCTCAGTCTGCTCTTGATCTCGGCGCGTTTCTTCTCGACGTTCTCGAGTTTGTCGGAGAGTTGCTCTTTTGTGGGCTTGGCCTGTTGCGCAGGGAGAGAGAGAGTCGCCCCCACCACGATGACAAAAGCGATAAGTCGTTTCATCAGACCTTCCTTGGCACCCTGACGGCGATCGCTGAACAAATTAAACCATAGAGCGCGCCGACGACGATCAGGACGCCGAACACTTGGGCCGCTGGGAAAGGTGCCGGGTTCTCGGTCATAAACGCCAGTTTTGAGCCCATCGACAGCACGAGATCGTAGGTCGGCCACAAGACCACGCTTGCTAGGGCTCCGCCAAGCGCACCGTGGATCACGCCTTCTATTAATAGTGGCACCCAGATCGTCGTGCTTGAGGCTCCAACCAGTTCCATGATCCGAATCTCCCTGGCCCGCGCCATGATGGCCAGTCTAATTGCGTTGTAGATCAATACTCCGCTTGTGACAAACATCATTCCCCCAAGAACCGCCCCGACCAGGCGAATGAGCCGGACGGACTCATCAATGAGGTTGTACTCCTGCCTCATGTATTCGACGCCATCCTGCCCTTGAAGTTGTCCGACTTTCGACGCCACTAGGTCCGCGTCACCGACTTTCCTGATCTTAATGCGATAGGCGTCAGGGAGAACGTTGTCCATCCCCTCGGTCACGTCGGGAAAGGCCTCTTTCATGCGCTGCCAGCCAAGTTCGCTTGGAATGAGTTCGACGCTCGCTACCTCGGGAATCGCTTGAATCTGTAGTCCGATTGCTGTCACTTGCTCTTGCGGAAGTTCGCTTTGGAGCATCACCCGCATCTCCAGTTTGTTTGGCAATGAAGACGCGAACCCCATGATGCCGCGATATGCGAGGCCGAGGCCACCGAGCAACAGCAGTGCCATTGCGGAGGTTGTCACTGCGGAAAACGTCATCCACGTGTTGCGTCGCAGGGAAATGAACGCCTCGGCGATCAGGAACTCGATGCGGTCAAGCACTGTTCGCCTCTCCTTCGATGCGTCCGAACTCGAGTTTGATGATCCGCTTGTTCATTTTTTCGACGACAGTCATGTCGTGCGTGGCGACGATGACCGTCGCTCCCCGATCATTGAGTTCCGAAAGCAGCGCCATGATCTCCATACTGTGCTCGTGGTCGAGGTTGCCGGTGGGCTCGTCTGCGAGCAGCAGGGGGGGGTTGTTGATGAGTGCGCGACCGATCGCAACGCGTTGCTGTTCGCCCCCGCTGAGTTCTCTCGGCAGTGCGTCGGCCCTGTGCAAGATGTTGACGCGCTCGAGGATTTCAGGGACCGCCTTGCGGACTTGCTTTCTTGTCTTGCCCATTGCACGGAGCGCGTAGGCGACGTTCTCCCAGACGGTCTTGCCCGTCAAAAGTCCAAAATCCTGGGGGACGACGCCCATCTGTCGGCGCAACATGGGGATCTCCGTCTTAGTGATTTTCCCTAAGTCCCTGCCTCCCAGGAACACCTTGCCCTTAGTGTGCTTTATCTCGCGTGAGAGGCACTTGATGAGAGTGCTTTTGCCTGAGCCGGTCTGGCCGCAAAGGAACACGAACTCTCCTTTTTCAATGCTCAGGGAGACGCCCCGAAGCCCGGCGACCACGTCGCTGAACTTGACCTCGACCCTTTCAAACTGAACGTACGGCTTCGGCTTTTCCATCATCGTTGAATCAAAGCGAACCTCCAGGGTACCCCTTGGCTCCCTTATCTGGACGATTGGAATGGCCCCAAGTTGCGCTAGTCGGGTGCCACGGTTTGTCCCCGACTCCGGGAGGGGCAGG
>CAYYZP010000188.1:0-4053 GCA_964476165.1 uncultured Fimbriimonadaceae bacterium | reverse complement strand
CGCCACGACCCTGGTGGCTCCACACATCTGGATCAGGTCGGCGACGAGCCGCGCGGTGACTGGTTCGCGGGGCTTGATCTTCTTGTCCTGCCTGGCGTAGCCGTAATACGGCATCACGACGTTGATCTTCCTCGCCGACGCGCGACGAAAGGCGTCGAGCATGATGAGGAGTTCCATGAGCGTGTCGTTCGCAGGCTCACAGGTCGGCTGGATGATGAAGACCTCTTTGCCGCGCGCACTCTGGTCGATCATCACGCGGAGTTCACCGTCGCTGAACTGCGTCGAGGTCATCCGTCCGAGTTCGATGCCCAGATAGTCGGCGACCTTTTGGCCGAGTTCCTTGTTCGCGTTGCCCGCGAACAGCATCATGCCGCCGAGGTCGCCTTTTACTGAGTTTTCGTTTTGCGTTTCCGCCATGACTTGGCCCATTGTTCCTTGTTTTCCTGTCTGCCTCTGCCGACCGCCAACGCATCGGGCGGCACGTCTTTCGAAATCACGCTGCCCGCTGCGACGAACGCTCCATCTCCGATCTCGACCGGCGCGATCAGAGTCGAGTTCGATCCCACGAACGCGCCTTCACCTATCACCGTCCTGTTCTTTTCAAATCCGTCGTAGTTGCACGTGATGGTACCTGCGCCGATGTTTGCATTTTTACCAACGCTCGAATCGCCTACATAAGTAAGGTGCGAGACGCTCACGCCCTCGTCAAGGTCGGAGTTCTTGATCTCGACAAAGTTGCCGATCTTGACTTTCTTGCCAAGGCGCGCGCCGGGCCGCATGTTGCTGAAGGGGCCACAGCGCGAGCCTGCTCCCATTGTGGCCTGCTCCATGTGGCTCATGAACGCGCGGCAGTCGTCGCCGATCTCGCAGTTCGTGATCCAGCACGAAGGGCCGATGCGACCGCGTTCGCCGATCTTCGTGTTCCCTTCTATTACGCACCCAGGAAGGATCGTGCAGTCGTGGCCGATCTGGACGTCTGTGCCGATGTGTGTGCTGTCGGGATCGATGATCGTCACTCCGGACAGCCCGGTTTCGATCAGAATTCGTCGATTCATCAAAGTGTTGGCGTGAGACAGTTGCCAACGATCATTGACTCCGATGAATTCCGCCGGGTTGTCGAACACCACCGATTCGACGCGCTTGCCCTGTCCGACAAAGTGGCCGACCAGGTCCGTCAAATAGAACTCGCCTTGGCTGTTGTCGTTGCGCAGGTCTGGGAGCGCTTCGACTAGCGCGCGGCAGTCGAAGCAGTAAACGGCGGCGTTGACTTCGTCTATCGCCGCCTGGCCGTCCGTGCAATCCTTCTCTTCAACGATGGCAGCGACCTTGTCGTTGTTGCGCACGATCCTTCCATAACCAAACGGGTCTTCCAGGACAAAGGTCGCAAGAGTCAGCGCGCTCTCGGTCGTCCTCTGTGCTTCGACGAGACCCACAAAAGTCTCTGCGCATAAAAGTGGGGTGTCGCCTGCCGCGACAAGCATCGGGCCATCGTGCGATGCAAACAGATCCGCCGCGCACTGAACAGCGTGCCCAGTCCCAAGTTGCTCGTTTTGGCTCGCATAGTCGCATGAGTCTCCGAGGAAATATTTGATCGCTTCCCCCCCATGCCCGATGACGACTATCGGTCGCGCAATCCCGGCCTCGCGCATCGCCCGAACGACGTGCTCGATCATTGGGAGGCCGCAGACCATGTGGAGACACTTGGGGAGGTCGGACTTCATCCGGGTTCCCTTCCCGGCGGCGAGGATAAGTCCGGCCAAGTGTCGCTGCTGCGTCATTTCCGAGCCATCACGATACCCTCTCCCTTGGGACCGTGTAGCATGCGACCATGCCGCTCCACGTCGTCGATCATCCGCTCGCGGCCCACGTTTTGACATACCTCAGGAACACCAGAACCGATCCCCAACAGTTCAGGCAACTCGCCGAGACCCTTTCGACGATCTTGATCCTGGAAGCGACCCGTAGCGTGTCGACAGAACCGATCGAAGTGCAGACGCCATTGGAAAAGTCCCTCGCGCTCGTACTAGGGCAAAGTTTAGCAGTCGTTCCTGTGCTGAGGGCCGGTCTGGGGATGCTCGGCCCAGCGCTCAGACTGTTTCCTGACGTGGCCGTCGGTTACATAGGACTTGAACGCTCGCACAAGACTGCGATCGCATCAAGTTACTATTGCAAACTTCCTCCTCTCAACGGGCTCTTCACTCTCTGTTGTGACCCAATGCTCGCGACGGGCGGGTCGGCGTCTCAGGCCGTGTCACTCATCAAAGGCGCCGGCGCACAAAAGATCGCGATGGTCACCGTTGTCGCCGCGCCGGAAGGAGTCGCCGTCTTTGAAGCCAATCATCCAGACGTGACGATATTCACCGCATCATTGGACCGGGGACTTGACGCGGACAAGTACATCCTGCCTGGATTGGGGGACTTCGGTGATCGGCTTTATGGCACCGCGTGAAGTCGCGCTATGACGCGCGGTTGATGCCGATCGCAGTAGGAGCGTTTCGGAACCGGATATAGACTTTCTTGATCTTGGCCAGGTTGTCCATGAACGCGCTAACGACCTTGGGGTCCAGTTGCGTTCCGGAGAGCGAATGGACGATCTCCACAGACTTTGCGAAGTCGAATGCCTCCTTATAGCGACGCTTTGTGGTCAGCGCGTCGAAAACGTCGGCAAGCGCGGCAATCCGGCCCTCGAGGGGAATGTCTTGGCCGGTGAGGCCGTATGGGTATCCCGTCCCGTCCCACCACTCATGGTGCGAGAGCGCGACAAGTTCTGCCTTTTTTAAAATTGGCTCTCCAGAATCGACAAAGATGTCCGAGCCGAGCAACGTATGGGACTGCATGATCGACCGATCCTCATCGCTGAACTTGTCATAAGTGAGGAGCAGCCGATCAGGAACGGCGATTTTTCCAATGTCGTGCAACATACCCGCGTAAACCATTTCTTGCGCATGCTCTGCGCTCATTCCAAGCCCTTCTGCGATGACTGCACAGTATTGTCCAACGCGCTCAGCGTGTTCTCCAGTCTCGTCGTCCCGCCAACTGGCCAAGTGCGTGAGGCGCCTGATGAAATCAATCGTCGCCGCGCGATAGCGCTGCTTCATCTGTTCTTTTCGCTCGGCCATTGTTGCCGCAGCAAGATAGACCGCAAACCCGATGAGCAACAGGAAGGAGAGATCCAAGAGGTCGTGGACGTATCCGTTAAAGTGCCCGCTCTTGTCGATCCAACGCGAAGACAACTCCCATGTCAATGCGACGAGCACGGTCGCCAAGCCCATGACACGCGCAAGTTGCAAGGGTGTAGACCTAGAAAACAATCGAGCAATGGAGTTCAATGCTCCTCTTAGCACGATCCATATGGGCTGCGACGACCGAGTTTCCACTCTGACCATAATTTTTGGTATACAAACCTGGCTTTTTTAGTCTGATTTGGCCCCCTCGGATAAAACCTTTCTTATTTTGGGAAGGCGAGAGTGACTGTTTTGCCCATCGGAACCTCGAACTCCAGCAGGCTCTTGCGAAGGTAAGTTTGAACCGGGATTGAGTCTATTGTGACGAACAGAGGGCTTGTGCCCTGGGGGAACTGAATTTGCGCACTGCCTGAGCCAGCGACCCGCTCGACCCTAAGCCAGCCGATTCTGCCCTTCGCCCAGTTGATGGCAATTTCAAGTCCACCTCGGATCCTCAAGCCCGTGACAGTGCCGCTCGCCCACTCCTTGGGAAGCGCAGGGAGGATCCTGACAAACCCCTCGTGGCTCTGGACCAACATTTCGGCGATCCCTGCCGTCGCGCCAAAGTTTCCATCGATCTGGAAAGGCGGGTGGTTATCGAACAGGTTGGACAAGGTCGATTTTGCGAAAAGGGCGTTGATGTTTTCGGCAGCCTTGTCTCCATTGAGAAGCCGCGCCCAAAAATTGATCATCCAAGCGCGGCTCCAACCCGTGTGTCCCCCACCGTGAGCGAGGCGATATTCGAGGGACCTCTTTGCCGCCTCCACCATGTTGCGCGAACTTGACCATGTGAACTGGTTCGAAGGGTGGAGGCCATAGAGGTGCGACA
>CAYYZP010000187.1:0-1860 GCA_964476165.1 uncultured Fimbriimonadaceae bacterium | reverse complement strand
ACGCGATCCTCGGCGTCTCGTTGGCGAACGCGAAGGCGGCGGCGCAGTCGTGCGGAGTTCCTCTTTATCGCCACGTCGGCGGCACCAACGCGCGCGTGTTGCCCGTTCCGATGATGAACGTGCTCAACGGTGGGAAGCACGCGGACTCGAACGTCGATTTTCAGGAGTTCATGGTTTTGCCGGTGGGGGCAGAGTCTTTCCGCGAGGCCCTACGGTGGGGGGCGGAGATTTTTCACTCATTGCGCTCGGTATTGCAGTCCAAGGGACTGGCCACCGGGGTGGGGGACGAAGGCGGGTTTGCGCCGAACCTCGAATCGCAGGAGCACGCATTTGAGTTTTTAATCACGGCGTCGCAGAAGGCGGGGTACGAACCGGGCAAACAGGTTTGGCTGGGGATCGACGCCGCCGCTACGGAGTTTTATCAAGACGGCAACTATTGCTATAAGAACGGCACGAAAAAGACCGGCGCACAACAAGTGGACTACCTCGCGAAACTCTGCGAAAAATATCCCATCATCAGTGTCGAAGACGGGTGCAGCGAAGACGATTGGGACTCATGGAAGGCGCTCACGAGCGCGGTGGGGGACAGGGTGCAGGTCGTGGGTGATGATTTGTTTGTGACGAACGTCGAGCGGCTTGCAAGGGGTATCGAAAACGACACGGCGAACTCGATCCTCGTCAAAGTCAACCAGATCGGAACGCTTTCCGAGACGCTGCAGACCGTCGAAATGGCCACGCGGTGCGGCTACACCAGCGTCATGAGCCACCGGTCCGGCGAGACCGAGGACACGACCATCGCGCATCTCGCCGTCGCAACCAACTGCGGGCAGATCAAGACCGGGGCTCCGAGCAGGACAGACCGCGTAGCGAAGTACAACGAACTTCTCAGAATCGAGGAGATGCTTGGGCGCTCTGCGCAGTACGCAGGGCCAAGCGGGTTTGGCGGCTTGGCAGGGCGATTAGTTTAAAACTAATACGACTTATAAGTCGAATCAACACTCACAAAATGGACGCGACTTCGTTGGCCAAATAGCCAGTGACTTGGTCGAGGTGGTACATGTCGTGCTCCAAAATGTGAACCATGTACGCCTCGATGGTGATCTCGCCTTCGCTCTGATGGATGAACGTCTTCTTCCAATCGACGGCGTTTAAGTTTTTGAGATAATCGATCGTCGTGCGACGGCGCGACTCGAAGACTTCGGCCTCATGAAAAACATCTTTGTTGCCATAACGGTGGTCGGAGCAGCGCTTGCCAGGGTCTTCGACCGTGCCGGGCGAACCGGGCCGCAGATTGGCGATCCGGATGCGGTCGAGGATGACCTGCTCCCAATCGGCGAGGTGCGCGATGACCTCGCGCGGGGTGAACCTTTCGGGCTCTGCTCGTTCGTCAAGGCGAGGCTTGGGGAAAACGCGGAGGAGTCGTTCTACGATCCGGGGGCTTGAACTGAGGGCTGAGAGGAGATCGTCTCGCATGTGTTTAGATTACACCGGATTCGCAGGAAATCAACCCTTCGTCGCGGATTATTTTCGAGGATAGGACGCAATCCTGGCGATGGGCTATGCTTGGCGCATGGAACCGAAACTCGTCACCGTCCCCGACGCACTGCCGGAAAAGCTGTATTCGACCGAGCGCGTTGGCATCAGCAAGGCCACGCACGACAACCATTTGACGCTGTGGAAAGGCTACGCCAACAAGACCAACGAGATCAGGACGGCTTTGGCAGCGGGCGCGAACGACGGCGCGAACCAGATTTACAGCCAGATGAGGGCGCTGAAAGTGAACTACGCTTTCGCCTATGGCGGCTATGTGAACCACAAGGTGTACTTCAACACGCTCGGTGGGCAGGGCGGGCCAGCGAC
>CAYYZP010000186.1:0-5987 GCA_964476165.1 uncultured Fimbriimonadaceae bacterium | reverse complement strand
AGACGACAAGATCGCCCGACTTGTCCGAGCAGACTAACTCGTCTCCTGCGGCACCGATAAATTGCGCTCCCATTTGTACGATTTCAACACCTCTGTCCCCGACGGCATTGGTGTATCTTCCTAGTAACTTCCCAGTCGTTGTGTCATGCAACAGAGCGGTGTCGTCGTGGCCAGAAGTGAGCACAAACTTGCCGTCCGGAGAAAACGAGCACCACGGCGCGAGTTTTGTGTGCGCCGTCAGTCCTTTCGTTTCTTGCGTCTCGACGTTCCACAAAGCGGCCTTGCCATTGCGTGCTAGCGAAAGTATCTGACTATCGTCTGGCGACCAGACGACTGTCCAGTTTCCATCGTCTTGACCTCCAAGAACCCAAGAACTCAAAAGGTCTTCGACGTCACCTATGGCGATGGCTCCCTTCGAAGATCCGATGGCGAGCCGCTTGCTGTCAGAAGAAAACGCGGCGCACCAGAATCCTGTCCCACTCTTCGGACTGACCGAACTGACGGCCCTTGCCCGCAATGCGTCCCAAACTTGCAGACGCGAGGGCGACACGGTCACTACATATTTTCCGTCCGGAGAAAAATTTGCTTGAAAGATTGCATCGGTGTGTCCGCTAAAAACGTGAAGCAATATCTGTCGCTTTGCGTCCCAAAGCCTCGGCGCATAGCCCCGATCGTGGGTCAGGAGCCGCGTTCCATCAAGAGATTCCTCAATGTCCATCAAGAGGCCGTCAGAAGATTGGGGAACGATACGAATCCGTGTCGGCTCTTGAGAAAAAATGAGCGTTGCCGGCAGTAAACTGGCGGCAACTAACGCGGTGCGTGCGCTCATTTTCAATCTACTTCTTGATGACAGGTTCGGAAGCGCGTGCAGAAGAACTTGCTTCGAACATGGGGATTTGATCAAAGCCCTTTTCAGTCAAGATTGCTTTCATCGCATCAATGACGTCGGAAGTGGGTGTACTCGGTTCCAGGTCCAACAGGATCGAGAGGACCAAGGTGAACAACCCGTGATCGAGTGTGTTTTCGTCGGTGAAATCCAGATCGCTCGTCGGCTGATTTTCTTGGCCTGCCGAAACGAAAAGGTAAGAGCCGCCCGCTGCAGGTTTGCCTTTTGCAGATGCCTTGATCTTTTGGAGGTCGACCTGCGGGACTTTCTTCATTTTTGATATCGCCTTTGCAACTGCGAACTTCCGCTTTGCCGCGCCGGACTTTCCGCCATAACTAAAAATGTCGCGAGACATCCCACCGCTGTAGCAACTGTCGAAAAGGAACGTCGCGTCGATTCCTTTCGATGAAACGTCGCGCGCCACCTGATTGAAAAGGTCGCCAGAAACGAGCGTGTCGTCAGCAAGACAAATCACCTCTTCAAAACCGTCTTCCTCTGTTTTGTCTGGTAATTGTCCACCGTGACCCGAATAGTAAAAAATGATTTGGTCGCCAGGCTTTGCGGTCTGCATGAGCCATGCAAAGCCTGAGAGGAATCCGTCCTTGTTCGCTTTTCCGTCCAGCGCTGTGCGAATGTTGTCGGGCTTGATCCCGTATTTGTTGACAAAAAGATCCTTGAGCACATTGACATCGTTGATCGGGCCATGGAGGTCGAGTTCAATGAAATTCCCGATTTCGTCCTTTGCACGGTTTCCGTTTGCATCGAGGACGTCAGGATAGTCGGCGATTCCGACGAGAAAAGCGTAGGTCTCTGCTTTCGCTGCAGTCGCTGTCACAAGCAGCGAGAGCGAGCAGACGAGGGTCAGCAGTCTGTTTGGTCTCATAATGGTTTTCACGTGTGGGCGGTTTGACCGCCGGTTCGTGTATTATGACGACCCTTGCAATGAAAGGTTTCTTAACGACGCAATAAAGATGGGGCTTGTGACGATTTTTACATTCAGCCCCCCTCCATTAAGGTGTTGCGTAGGCCGTGACCGTCAATCGGGGAAGTGTGAGCATGTTAAAACTATCCGCACTGCCAGTGATGTGACAGGTAAACGTGTATGTGCCAGGAGAAAGGCAGAGCCATCTGCTCGTCGCAATGTTCCTTTGCGATTTCGTATTGTCGGGGACGATTGCAAAATGATAGACCGGATAGTTGACGACGTCGAAATCGATTCCCGTACCTTGCAAATGGATGGCGACGTCTCCAACAGCATGTGTAAGCCCGCGCCCCTCGACGCTCAGTTCAGCGTTGACGAGAACGAGCGCGCTCTCTGAAAGTGTTAGTTCAACTGTTGCTACGTCGGTGTCATCGATCCAATCAGCGCCTCCTTGATTGAGCCTCACCATCAGCAGCCGTCCTGGTCCCGAGGTGCCAGGAGTTCCTTGGATGCCCTGTGGCCCTTGGATTCCTTGCACGCCTTGTATTCCCTGTGTGCCTTGGTCTCCTTGCGGACCGGTGAGGTCAGAACGGTTGTAGATCGGGTCCTCGCCAGGAAACTTGAGGAACCCGTCGCCTCGCTCGTTGTCCTGGAGTTCGACGCCGTTTGCCCCTACCGTGCCGTTGACACTGATGTGTCCGGCCTGCGCGTTTGGAGAAAAAGCATCCAGCAGCCGCACCCAGGGCGACCCGCCTTGGAAACCAAAGGCACAGACCGCTGAGACACCGAGGAGAGCACCGACAAAAACCTGCTTGGAAATCATACGACTTGACATGGTTCCTTCATTTTGCACGAGTTCTCCTGCATCTGTGCCCGCAAAAGTGCAAGAGTTTCTGTTCCACAGTCCGCTGGTATTCCGACCATATACCCTCAATCCCTGAGGGGATTGAGGGATAAAAAACTCCTTTACAATCATGGTGTCGTCGCTCGCTCTTCTCTTTGTTCGCTGTTCGTTTTTTGCGTGTCGCATCGGTCCGGTTCTGTTATCGGTCCTACGTATGTTGAGGACGAAGTCTCAACGCTCGTTGCTTGGTGCGGCGAAATACGATTGACGTGGAGACAAGCACTTTTGTGGTGCGGACCTCCCGGTCTGCACTTCCGGCATCCACTCCGCCATCAGGAACTATCTGATGGAACTAAACTCGGCCTCGTGGGAGGGATGTGGAGCGGGATCGCGCTACCCTCATTCTTGCAAGCTTCCATCGTAGGATCGATTTCGTTTCTCTAGGAAATCGTGTACCTCCGGGTCACTACCGATGATTTTCGACTGGCAGTATTCGATGATTGCAGTGCCAAAAGGAGTGATTGTGTAATCCGAAAAATGATATGCAGAGTCGTCGATGGACGCCATATTCTCACGAGTCAGGTGAAAAAATTGCATTTCCAAGGCTCCAATATCAAGCAGACGAGAGATTGCAGAATTATAGGATAGGCTACTGATGACACCTGCCAATGTCGGCTTTACATAATTGTGTACTTTGCCCTCTGCTGCAGCTTTTGAGAGCACCATGAATGTGGGCTCATCAAGAGATCCTGCAGCCTTCACCACCGCAAGACAACGCTTTTGATCGAGGGACTTGATCGATTCCAAGATTGCATTTGACACTGCTGCCTTCGAATTGGTTGGATTGCCTTCAGGATCGTAGGTATTGATTCTGACATTGGCAATGTCAAATAGCAGATGGTCATTGTCAGAGCGAAACACCAAGACTTCTTCCGGTAAACGAGTTGCGTGGGCCAATCCCAGTTCGTACATGACGTTTGCGTTGCGTACCGGCTTTTTATCGGCGACGAACAGAGTCGTAACATCTGCGAACACCAGTTTAGCGCTCGAAATGCCTCCTAAGATTTCTGTAATGACCGAATCACTGATGTGGCAAGTGTCAACTCGCAGTGGAGCGAGACGAACATTGCCAATTCCGACTGCTCTGATTGCAGGTTCAATCACGTTCTCCCATCGGGAAGTGAACTTCGAATCAAATGACATTGCGACAAAGACCTTATTCGAGCGGGGAAAGGGCGGAAACAATCCAAAATATGTGGAGGGATACATTGCTTACTCAGAGTTTATCCCTCAATTCCCTCAGTGAGCGGGTTAAAGGTTAGAAAGCAGCGATGCGCTCTCGCTGATACGACAGAGATTTTTTTTGGGGCAGGCGCAGAGTTTATGGATCGAGACGCAGCGCTTCCTGATAGTCGGCCTTCGCGCCTTCCTTGTCACCTAGCACGGACTTGGCCTTTCCTCGGTTGTGGAAGGCACTCGCGTTCTGCGGATCGATTTTAATCGCCTCGGTGTAGTCGTCGATTGCTCCTTTCTCGTCGCCTAGCGCGGATCTGTCGTTGCCTCGGTTGATGAAGGCTGCCACGTGCTTCGGATCGATTCTGATCGCCTCAGTGTAGTCGGTGATTGCGCTTTCGTGTTTTCGGAGAGTTGATTTTGCGACGCCCCGATCGTAGAAGGCCGCCGCGCGGTTCGGATTGATTCTGATGACCTGTGTGTAGTCGTCAATCTCGCCTAAAATGTCGCCTGCTGCGGACTTGGCGACGCCACGCTGGTAGAATGCATACGCATCGTCCGGATCGAGTTTGATCGCCTCGGTGTAGTCGCTGATCGCGCCTTCGTAGTCGCCTATCGTAGCCTTGGCGTCGCCGTTGTAGATGAACGTCGGTCCGAGGCTTCGGTCGCGCTTGCTCGCTTCGGCGTAGTTCTCGAGAGCCCCTTTCTCGTCGCCTAGCATGGACATGGCTTTGCCCCGGTTGTACAATGCATAAGCATCGTATGGATTGAGTTTGATCGCCTCCGTGCAGTCGTCGATGGCGCCTTGGTAGTCGCCTTGCGCGAACTTTGCTCTGCCCCGGTTGGTAAATGCCTCCACTTTCTTCGGGTCGAGTTTGATCGCCTCAGCGTAGTCGTCAATGGCGCCCTTGTAGGCTCCCATCGCGTACTTGGCGTTGCCTCGGTTATAGAAGACCGCCGCGTACTTCGGATCGAGTTTAATCGCCTCAGTGTAATTGTCAATGGCGAGCTTGTGCGCTCCTAACGCAGACATGGCAACCCCATGCTTGAAGAAAGTATCTACCCTGGTGGCCGTGATCGCTCGAGAGCGATGTATCTTTGCAGCGATAAAGCCCGCTATCACTGTCGCGGCAAGGGCTCCCAAAGGCCACCAATCACGCAAGGTCAGTTGGACTTCTGACATCAACACTTGAACGTATTATGGCCTGATGTGGAGTGAGTATGAATACGCTCATACAAGACTCATCGACAGCACACCGCTCCACGCGAATTGAAAGCGCGCTCGAGCACGCGCACTCCCAAAATGACCCCCTCCCAACCTCCCCCGAACTGGAACATGTCTTCAGAAGCAAAGTTTGCGTCGGGGGAGGGGCTCTGGAGCCCCCCCCTAACGGTCGATCTCGCCCAGGACGATGTCGATGGAGCCGATGATGGCGATGAGGTCGGCGATCAGGCGGCCTTCGGCCAGGATTTCCAAAGACTTCAAATTCATAAACGAAGAGGGCCGCTCGTGCCAGCGGTAAGGGATCGCGGTGCCGTCGCTGACAATGTAAAAACCGAGTTCGCCCTTCGAGCCTTCGATCCCGACATACGCCTCTCCCGCCGGGACGCGATACCCTTCGGTGTACAACTTAAAGTGGTGGATGAGCGACTCCATCGATGAATCGATCTCGCCGCGCGGGGGGGGAGCGACTTTGCGGTCTGAGGTCACGTGGCTGCCCGACGGTAGTCCGTCAATTGCCTGCGTGATGATCTTGTGCGACTCCTTCATCTCAGCGATGCGGACGAGGAAACGGTCGTATACGTCGCCTTTCGACCCGAGCGGGATCAAGAAGTCGAAGTCCTCATAACTAGAATAAGGGTTTGACTTTCGCAAATCAAAAGGCACGCCACTGCCGCGCGCGATCGGGCCAGAACAACCGAGCGCCAACGCCTGCGGCCCCGTCAGTACCCCCACCCGCTGAGTGCGCTCCTTCCAGATCGGGTTTTCGACCAACAAGCCTTCGACGACGTTCAACTCGGCCAAGAACTGCTTCAAAAACGCGCGCAGGCGCGGCTCGAACTCTGGCGGAACGTCGCCGCGCAAGCCGCCGGGGACGATC
>CAYYZP010000185.1:0-5084 GCA_964476165.1 uncultured Fimbriimonadaceae bacterium | reverse complement strand
GGGTCATACGGATACGCTTACGATATAAACGACGCAGGAGAAGTTGTAGGGCATTCGCATCTTGCTGGTGACGTCTATCACCACGCTTTTCTCTACACCGGAGGCGCCCTAATGGACCTCGGTACACTTGGCGGGTCATATTCCTACGCACAAGAAGTGAATAATTTGAGCCAAGTGCTAGGTTATGCCACTCCTGTTGGTGATACGGCGTATCGTCCGTTTTTGTACTCGGGAGGAGTCATGCACGATTTGCAGGATTTCGTTGAAGCAACGTTGCCTGGGCATCTGTTTTATGCCACTCAAATCAACGACTCTGGTGTAGTAATCGGGTATATGCAGAACACAATAACAAACGCTTACCGGGCTGTCCTGCTGACTCCTGACACGTTGTCGTACAACTTTGGCGGCTTCCAACAGCCGATCAACGACCCTGCGACGCCAGAAAGCGTGTTCAAGCGTGGTCGCACGGTACCGGTCAAGTTCTTGTTGACCGACACAGGCGGCGCACCAGTGACCGACGCCCACGCGACGATCGCGCTCGAGGAACTTGGTCTTGTGGATGTGCCGATCAACGAGGCAGACTTCTCGACGCCAGCGGACGACGGCAACGCGTTCCGCTATGACGCGACGGCGGGGCAGTACATCTACAACCTCGGCACGTCGCACTTGTCCTCAGGCAAGCGCTACCGAATCACGGTGTCAATCCTGGAGACCGGCCAGCAGTTCACCGTGACGTTCGCTATTCGATAGTCGAGGAGCACTATCAATGATCGCGTCCCAACGAAACGTTGGGACGCGATCAAATTACGACAAGAGGAGCCGTCATTTTTACCAGGAATGGGTTATTGCAAAACGGGGTGCTTCCTTGCGTTTGCCGCAGACAACAGGATAAGATTCAGTGTCATGCTTAAATCCCTTCTCGCCATAATGGTCGCTTCGATCGCTGTAGGTGCCGCCCCCCAGTCACGGCAGGTTCCCCACGTCGTGAGGATTGACGATATAGCGACGGACGTCCTCTATGACTTCGAGGGTCTGCAAGCGCGCAAACTCGCTTTGACAAAGGGCTGCGTAAAAGCAACTGCTAGCCAGAACACCCAGTCTCTGCGCATGGTGTGCAACGAAATCGACGGCACACCGAAGACGCCGTCTAAATGGGTCGCGCACCAGTGCTTGCCGAGCGGGAGCGGACTAGGTGGGGGACAGGTGTCGTTTGTGGTAGAGAGTTTTACGGGCTTACACTTGCCAGCCCTCGACGTGGAGGCGCAGGAAGCCGCTTTCTTCGAGATTCACTTCGAGGCGAGCAACGTCACGTTCGACGGATTCCTTTCGACTACTCCACAAGAGAAGGAAGCCGTCAAAGCGCAGAAGAAGTGGCTGCCCGCCAACTTTCGGGTCAGCCTTGGAGACATGCCGACGAGCAGAGTCTCTAAGACAAGCCCGATCAACATAGCCCTAGGCGCCGCGGACATTGACGGCGACGGCAGAGCGGACTTTGTGATCGAAGACGAGATCGAAATTACGATTCCTGTCGAAGACGCCGTAGTATTCGAGTCAAGGTGGTTCAGAATTGACAATGACACGGGGCCGACTCTGAAGACGCTCGAAATCGAGTATCAGGACGGTGATGGGCAACCTGTCCTTACGCTCAGCGTCCCTGTCAGTATCGAGGCGCTCGGATTTGCCGATCTGTTCTTGGGAGATATCGCGACGCCTGGACGTGAGGTGCAGGTCAGCCTACGCGCGAGAGGAAGCGTTTATGTATTTGCTGGTGGCGCTCCCTAACAATGAGTAGAGTGGCAAGCCGTGCACGGCAAGGCAATTGAGATCGGTCGCACTAGTAAAGTTAGACTAATCGGGCAAGTCGAATGCTCGAAGTTATCTCTTGCCTTATCTCCAAACCAGGATCGACGCAGAGCGCTGTCGCCCAAGGGTCGCTGGTGACGCCGCGCGGAGCGATGACAGTCGCCTGCACACGGTTAGTGACTCCGATGCCGGTGCGCGGATCGACGACGTGAGAGTAGCGGACGCCCTCGATCTCGACGAACTGCTCGGAGTCTCCTGACGTTGAGATTGCCGCATGGGAAAGGTACAGCGGGTTGTCATTGCCTTGGACCTTGATCACCCAGCCTTGAGTACCTGGCGGTGGGCCGGAAGTGGAAATGTCCCCGCCCGCCTCGACCATCGCCCGTGAGACGCCATGCATGGAGAGCGTAGTGAGAGCCTCGTCATTGGCGTAACCCTTGGCGATTCCTCCCAAATCTAGAAGCATCCCAGGCACTGATAAAGCGACTGTCTGGTGCAAACCATTGAGGACGATCTTTTCCCAACCGACCAGGGAAAGCGCAGAGCGTCGAGCGTCGAACGTCGGCAAAACGCCCGTCCTCCTTGCCTCCCTCCACAATCTCACAACCGGCGAAGCGGTGATGTCAAACGCGCCTAAAGAAAGCCTGGATACGTCCAAAGAAAGCTCAACAACCTTATACAGATCGGAACTCATCACAACTGGCCCATTTCCGGCCTGAGCGCACAGTTGCATGAGTTCGCTCGACGGTCGATAGTCGCTCATCACCTGTTCGAGTTCCGCATAGCGGGCAAAAGCAGCACGAGCAGCGTCCTCAGCCAAAAGAGCATTCGAAGCATAGAAAGAGAGCCGCACCTCACCGCCCATGTGGAGTTGGCTAAAGGTGTACCGTTCGAGTCCCTCGCCCGTCTGATCCGCTGGCGTATTCTCGCCGGGAGCAAGCCTCGAACCCATGAGCCTTTTCGCCATCGCCATGATTATCTCCCAACAGGCGCCCCGCCCCACTTTCGTCGAAAAACTTCCCGGCACGGTCGTCGAGTTCAAAATGGTCTCAATCCCGGCGGGCGAAATCCAAATCGAAGGCAAGAAGCACGCGATAAAGGAGTTCTGGATCGGTGAGACCGAGGTGACATGGGACGTGTTCGACGTGTGGGCGTATCGCATGGACCTGACGGAGAAGCAGAAAGCCGAGGACTTCGACGCCGAGAACCGTCCGAGCCGACCTTATGGCGCTCCCGATCGGGGCTATGGGCACCAAGGATTCGCCGCGTTAAGCATGACCCACGCGGGAGCAAAGGCCTTCTGCAAATGGCTTAGCGAGAAGACGGGCCGTGCATACCGCTTGCCGAGTGAGGCAGAGTGGGAATACGCGGCGCGGGCGGGGTCTTCTTCATTGCCTGTTCTTGAAGATGCGGGCTGGTTTTGGGAGAACGCCGATGACGCGGCCCACCCGGTGGGGGCCAAGAAGCCCAACGGATGGGGGCTTTTCGACATGCTCGGCAACGCGAGCGAGTGGTGTTCGCCTTCGGTGGGGGATGATCCGGTGGTCAGGGGGGGGAACTTCACGACGAAGCTCGCCGATGTCTCGTTCGACATGCGTCAGAAGTACCATCCGTCGTGGCAGATGCGCGACGCACAGATGCCCAAGTCGTCGTGGTGGCTTTCCGATGGCGAGTTCGTCGGCATGCGTCTCATGTGCGAGAAGTAAGCAGGCGCCCTCACGCAGCGTCATCCTGAGCCCCGTCGAAGGAGGCGTTCGCGTGGGGGGGCAGGGGGTGGTGCAGTAATCTTTGATGGTGGGACGGCGACTGCGCGTCCGGGGAGGGTCGCGCTCCTGAACGACCTCTTTCATTTTTGGGTCGTGTGCCACTGTTGTCCCGACAAATCGGGACAGCAGTGTTTCCAATTGGGAAGCATTCACCAAGCACTGCTGTCCCCGGAGGAACAACAGTGGCACACTAGGGGAACAGACTGGTCACTCGTCGAGTTCATGACAGGTTCATTTGAACCTGAAACCCACCACTTTGAACCTAGAATTCCCGCCTCTCAATGATCGGGAGGCTCCTCGCGGTGGTCCAGAGGCGGCTCGCAAGGACCAAGAGGCGGCTCTCGATGGTCCAGAGGCGTCTCGCAACGACCGAGAGGCTCCTCGTGGTGGTCCAGAGGCGTCTCGCGACGACCAAGAGGCTCCTCGCCATGACTGAGAGACCCCTCGCAGCCATCGAGAGGCGCGGCGGGTGGGCCCACATCTTGGGTGGAGTTTATCAAGCAGCCCGTCGAACTTGGGTGGCTGGGCACGGGCAATGACGCAGACTCTCACTTTCACTCGGGAGTCAGTAGACGGCCCACCCTGGCGCAGCGCCTTTGTCAGTGCCCTGTCAGCGACGAGGTTTGCGCTAATGGCGTCGCACGAGCCGGAGTTATCGAAAGCAGGGCACTGTCCGTTCCTCGTTTGTGAGTTGGTCGGTTCTTTGATATACTCACACGATGGAGGTCGACTTGTCTGCCTTTGCCTAGCCACCCAAATCTGGAATAGAGGTGAAGGTTCTCCAAAACTCGGGCCACTCGTCCGCAGTTTATGCCGAAGGTGAGGCGAGAAAATGTTGCGATCTCGACTAAGTTTTGTGAAATGGAGCAAAATCCAAGTACATTCAATTATCGGGTTGGCAGGGGCTTTGTAATGTGGCCAGTACTGCTCACCATTGGATCACTTCTATCTGCGTTTGCAATTGTTGGCTCTATTGTAGTACGTCAACCCACATTTCTTATATCGCTGATTCTCTACGTGCCATTGATCGCAATCGGCATTCACATGAAGAAAATTTATGATAATGAATCTATTGTTATCGATAATGGTAAGATCCTGTATAGAAATTACAAGAAGACAGTACAGTATTTTAACGTGTCAGATCTATTATACGTGATACGAGGAGCTTGGGTAATGGGAATGGGATATAAAGACTATGTGTTCATAAATGGCACTATGCGTGTTTATTATTGCATTGCCAATCGTGCGATACTTCGATCACGACTTGAAGAAAATGTCATGGGTGAATAGTCTGCCGTGTCGGTCTCGCTTCGGGATTCGGCAGCTCACATCATTCACAGCCCTTTCCAAACCACGTGACCCATCGTGGTGCCGTAGGCTCTGTTGATGTGCGACCCGATCTCAATTTCCCCGCTCCGTAGTCCTAGCCCTGGTTCAGCACAAGATGGTGGGAGGGCGAGCGTCCCCGCGAGCCAATTCACGGCCAGAGACGGCTCGCGGGGACGCTCGCCCTCC
>CAYYZP010000184.1:0-9448 GCA_964476165.1 uncultured Fimbriimonadaceae bacterium | reverse complement strand
AGTCGCCGCGCTGGAAGGCTGCGAAACCTCCGACGAGTTCCTTGCCGTCTCGAAACAAGAAGATCTGTGGCTCCTGGCCTTTGCCGAAGTTGTTCCACCACGCCGTTATCCAAGACTGGGTCTGGAACGGAGTTGCGAACTCGCAATCTGCGAGCATATCGTTCCACTCGTGAAATTGCGACCCTTGAAGGGTTGCGTCCGACCCTACGTCGACATTGAGCACTTTAGCCTCGCTTCTTCAGCGGACTCCCGACGCGGTCGTCACGAACTGCTTGATCTGCGTCACGACGTGGGCCGTCTGTTCGTCGCTCAGGTGGGGGTTAACCGGCAGCGAGAGCACCTGTTTAGAGACCACTTCCGTCGTCGGAAGGCTGCCCGCACCGTGGCCGTAGGCGTGATAAGGATCGTGCAAATGGAGCGGCACTGGGTAGAAGATGCTGGAATCGATCTGGTTTTCACGGAGGTGCTGCATCAGCGCGTCGCGCTCCTTCGAGCGGATCGTGAACTGGTGCCACGTATGGTTGTTGCCCTTGGAAATGGAAGGAGTGTCGATCGACGTGCCTTTGAATGCCTCAAGATAAAAGTTGGCGATCTGTTCGCGCCTCTTGTTCCAGTCGGACACTCGTGTCCATTTGGCACAAAGCACAGCGGCCTGGATTTCCGCCATGCGGCTCGTGTAGCCGAGGTCGTCGTAGTAGTACCTCTCCTTTCCCATGCCGTGGATGCGTAGCGACAATGCGCGTTCTCTGATCTCTTCGTCGTTCGTAAGGATCATGCCGCCGTCGCCAGCCGCACCGAGGTTTTTCGTCACATAGAAACTGATCCCAGCGGCCCTGCCAAAGTTGCCGCAGTACTCGCCATCGTGGTGCGAGAGCAACGATTGAGCCGCGTCTTCGATGACCACAAGTCCGTGCTCGTCCGCGATCTTCTTGATTTCTCTGATCGCGCACAATTGGCCGAATAGATGGATCGGCATGATAGCCTTCGTGTGCTTAGTGACGGCCGATTCAATCCTCGCCGGATCGATGTTGAAGGTCCATGGGTCGATGTCGACGAACACGGGAGTCGCGCCGAGTTGCGCAATGACCTCGACGCTCGCGACAAACGTGAATGCACTCGTGATGACTTCATCGCCTTGGCCGATTCCGCTTGCTTGGAGAGCGATCTTGAGGGCATCTGTCCCGCTGTTGAGGGCGATGCCGTACTTGACGCCGTGCGCGAGGGCGAGCGTCTCTTCCAACTGCTTGTTCCATTTGCCCAAAACGAAAGCGCTGTTGTCGAGGATTTCTGCGATCGACTGGTCGATCTGTGGGCGCACTTCTCGCGTCTGGGCGTTGAGGTCAAGGAAGGGGACGCGCATTATCGATATTATGGCTGGTTGATAGCACGGTTTTGGGGACTCGGCAATTTTGCCGGGACGCGGTCGGTTAGACTCGAATCAGTGCTGAAATCGTCCATTCCGGTGGTGCTTGCGAGCGCGTCTCCTCGGCGACAAGAACTGTTGCGGGGGCTTGTTGGGGATTTCGAGGTCGTTCCTGCTTCTATCGATGAAGATTCTTTCTTGAACGCTGACCCGTGGGTGACCGCGCAACGGGTCGCCCGGGAAAAGGCGTTGGTGGTTTCTGCCTTGCGTCCGGGTGCGCTGGTCATTGCTGGAGACACAGTTGTCGCCATCGAATCGGGTGACGGATGGACGCAGATCGCAAAGCCAGTTGATGCCACCGATTCTTGTCGCATGTTGAGGCTGCTTTCAGGTCAGTCGCACACTGTTATCACGGGGGTTTGTGTAATCTCGCCAAAGGGAATGGCGGCCTTTACAGAAACGTCTCGCGTCACCTTTCGCCCGTTGCTTCTTCATGAGATCGAAAAATATGTGGCGACCGGCTCACCCATGGACAAGGCTGGCGCTTATGGACTGCAAGACGGCTCGCAGGACTTTATTGAAAAGGTCGAAGGGCCGATCGACAATGTCATCGGCCTACCGATGGAAAAACTCGCCGAGTGCCTGAAGTCGATGGCATAATGCAGGCGTGGAAGACATGAAGCGGCGCGAGTTTTTGAAGGTGGCGGGGTCGGTGGGGCTTGGGGCGGTGGCCGGCTCCGCACTGGCACAGCAAAGGGTCGCACCTGCGACCAAGACAGCCCGCATGAAAGCGCCGCGCAAGCAAGGCGAGACCATGATCGGCTACGCAGACAAGCCGTTTTCGACGGTGCGGGTCGGATTTATTGGCGTCGGCGCGCGCGGAAGCGGCCACGTCGAGCAGATGCTCCTGATCCAAGGCGTCGAGATCAAAGCGATCTGCGACCTTTACCAAGACCTCGCCGATAACGCTGCAAAGGCCTGCACCGACAAGGGCCGTGCTAAACCAGCGCTTTATGTGAACGGAAAGGAAGGATACAAGGCGATGCTCGAGCGCGACGACATCGACATCGTGATCATCGCCACGCCGTGGGAGTGGCATGTGCAGATGTGCGTCGATGCGATGGTCGCGGGCAAACACGCTTTCACCGAAGTGCCTGCGGCGTACACGCTCGACGACTGTTGGCGGCTTGTTGATACTTCAGAAAGGACGAGAAGGCACTGCACGATGATGGAGAACGTCAACTATGGCCGCGACGAACTGTTGTGCTTGAACATGTGTCGGCTTGGTATTTTTGGCGAACTGTTGCACGGCGAGGCGGCGTACATCCACGACCTGCGCGGGCAGATGAACGAGGTCGAGCGCGGCACGGGCTCTTGGCGAACGGTCCACTATCAGCACCGCAACGGAAACCTGTATCCGACACACGGACTCGGGCCGGTCGCGCACTACATGGACATCAACCACGGCGATCGGTTCGACTATATGACGTCGATGTCATGCAATTCACGTGTTCGCACTATTTATGGCGCTTCAAATTTTCCTAAGGAGCACAAATGGAACGCGACACCGTTCGTCTGTGGGGACATCAATACGTCTCTTATTAAAACAGTGCGAGGAAAGACGATCATGGTGCAGTGGGACGAGCAGTTGCCGCGCCCGTATACGCGCCACAACTTCATCCAAGGCACCAAGGGCGCGTGGGGGGGGTTCCCCAACAGGTGCGTGATCGACGGCGTATCGAAGAGCACCGATTCGTGGGACCAGAAGGACGATTTGCAAAAGTTTTATGAGAAGTACGATCATCCGCTTTGGAAAAAAGTCGCAGGCTTGCCGGAAAACCAAGGCGGGCACGGCGGCATGGACTTCGTGATGCTGTGGCGACTTGTCTATTGTCTGAGGAACGGTTTGCCCGTGGACCAAGACGTGTACGACGCTGCAGCGTGGTCGGCGGTTTCTCCTTTGAGCGAATGGTCGGTGGCCAATCGTGGGCAGCCGGTCGACTTCCCCGACTTCACCCGCGGCCTTTGGGAAAACCGCGCAAGCGTGACGTTGGATATTTAACGTTGGGGAGGGCGAGCGTCCCCGCGAGCCGCGCCGCGCCGCTGGGTCGCCCATATGCCGACCATGCCTCGGCAGTACGGAGGAGGGACGACGACACTGCTGAGGCTTTGCATCCTCACCATGCCTTCGCTCTAGGGCACGGACAAACTCCGGAGAGCCTGTCCGTGGCACGAGGAGATCGATGTAGCGCGGGCGTTCGACCCGCACCCCGGTCCCCGGGCTTTCAGCCCGGAAGCAATAATCTGTGCGATGCTCGACAACCCTTACTTCCTCGTCATCCTGAGTACTTCGAAGGAGCCGAGGAAGTAAGGGTTGTCGTTGTTGAAAGGACTCTCATTGTGAATCCCCTCAGCCGGTTCACCGGACCTCACCCCCGACTTCGTCGGGGCAGGCTATTCTCTCCCTAGGCTCAGGGAGATGTGACTGGTCAATTCGTTTCCCAGTATTCGCGCAAGACGACGCGATACGCGGGTCGATATTTTCTTTCATAGTAATCTGAGTGATCGATCGCGGGATAGTCGTTCGCTGACGTTTCTCTGTCGAGCCGTGACCATTCTTTCTTTGTGAGGTGGGGGTAGCCCTTGAGTGGCAGCCTGCTTTCAAGTTCTATCCACGCCGACACAAAGTCCTTCTTCGTCGCTTTGAACTTCTCCGCAGAAAGCACGAACGCCCAGAGGAGCATTTCCTTGTCCCCCCCCCGAGCCTTGTACGGGCGCAAGTTGACGCGGATTAGTTTTCCGTCATGCGTCAACGGCACGACCTCTTGTTCGCCGCGCATCGGTGGACCGAGAGTGGCCCATTCGTCATCGAGCCATGCCCGAGGGCCGTCCTCGCTCGTGACCGCGTGCCCCCCCCCCAATGTCGCGTGGAACAGCCACTTATAGGCGTCCTCGATCCGCATCTCCGGCGTCGCTTTCCATTGCCCGATTGCGTGGTCGGGCAATGATTGCGGCGCGTGGGCCATGACGATCATCAGTGCGAACATCATTCCAGCCTCTCGACTGATGTTTACCTTTATCTCAGAGTTGTTAACGCGTGGATGCGACGCGAAAAACGGTCCGCGAACCGCTTTTGCCAAAGCCGAACGACCGGGCAAGGCTCGTCCCCGAATGTATAATAACATCCGGCGCTGGCGGATCGTCCAATGGTAGGACAGCGGTTTTTGGTGCCGTCGATCTAGGTTCGAGTCCTAGTCCGCCAGCCATTCCTCCCTTCCCTTTTTTGACCCCTCGGTACACTGGTTGCACAATGGACCGAGGTTATTTTAGTTATCCGACGCCTGCCAACGAGCCGGTGCTGAGTTATGCGCCGGGGTCGCCCGAAAAGGACCGCCTCAAGGCCGTGATCGCCGAACTCAAGGGGCAGCAGGCCGACATACCGATGGTGATTGGCGGAGTCGAACTGCGGACGGGGAACAAGAAGGAGATACGCCCCCCCCACGAGACCGCGCACTTGCTCGGACACTATCACACAGGCACCAAAGAGCACGTCGCCCAGGCGATCGCAGCGGCACTAAAGGCGCGCGAGGGTTGGTCGAACACGCCTTGGCAGGAGCGCGCGGCGATTTTTCTTCGCGCCGCCGACCTGATCGCGACGAAGTATCGCCCTTATATGAACGCGACGACCATGCTCGGGCAGAGCAAGAACGTCTTCCAGGCTGAGGTGGACGCCGCGTGCGAACTTGCTGATTTTTTGCGCTTCAACGTGCATTTTTTGAGCGAAATCTATCGCCAACAGCCGGTCAGTTCGCCTGGAATGCACAACAGGATGGAGTATCGGCCGCTCGAGGGGTTCGTGGTCGCGATCTCGCCCTTTAATTTTACAGCGATCGGAGGAAACCTGCCAACCACGCCCGCGATGTGCGGGAACGTCGTCGTGTGGAAGCCCTCGAACACCCAGGTCTTCAGCGCGGACATGACGATGCGCGTTTTGCGAGAGGCGGGCCTCCCGCCGGGAGTCATCAACCTCGTATTCACAGACGGGCCATCGGTGGGGGACACGTGTTTCCCCCACCCAGAGTTCGTAGGAGTGCATTTCACCGGATCGACTGGAGTTTTTAATCGCATGTGGAAGACGATCGGCGAGAACATCGCAAACTACAAGTCGTATCCGCGCATTGTTGGCGAGACTGGCGGCAAGGATTTCGTGGTCGCGCACAAAAGCGCTGATCCGCAGGTCGTCGTCACGGCCCTGATCCGTGGATCGTTCGAGTATCAGGGGCAAAAGTGCTCGGCATCGAGCCGCGCCTATATCCCGAGCAACATCGCTGAGGAGGTATGGCGGCTCCTTGTTGCAGACGTAAAGTCGATTAAGATGGGGTCGGTCGAGGATTTCAGCAACTTCGTCAACGCGGTGATCGACGAGAAGAGTTTCGACAACATTATGGGATACATCGACGGCGCGAAGAACGATCCCGATTCGTGCATCCTCGTTGGCGGGAAGGGCGACAAGTCGAAGGGATATTTTATTGAGCCGACCGTGATCGAGAGCAAAAACCCGCGTTCGAAGACGATGGTCGAGGAGATTTTCGGGCCAGTGCTCACTATCTATGTCTACGATGCAGAGAAATTTGAGGAGTGTTTGGATTTGGTCGACACGACCTCTGCATATGCGCTTACTGGCGCCGTTATTTCGCAAGACCGCGACGCCGTTGAGTATGCGACGAAGCGGCTGCAGAACGCGGCAGGAAACTTTTACATCAACGATAAGTGTACGGGCGCGGTCGTCGGCCAACAGCCGTTCGGCGGCGCGCGCGCCAGCGGGACGAACGACAAGGCCGGGTCGATGCTCAACCTTTACAGATGGCTGAGCGCGAGGACGGTGAAGGAGACATTCAATCCCCCCACCGACTATCGCTACCCGTTTTTACAGGCGCCCTAGAAAATGGGCAAGAGCGAGTTCGCGATCTCCAAGATGGACTGCCCCACCGAGGAGCAAATCATCCGGAACGGGCTTCGCTCTGTCAGCGGAATCAAGGAACTGAGTTTCGACCTTTTCAACCGGCGGCTCACTGTGGAGCACGATCTGGCGACCGACACGCCGATCATCAATGCGCTCCGATCGGTCGGAATGGCGCCGGACGAGGGGGGAGATCAGAAAGACCGACGACCAATTGTTTTGGGTGTCTCGTTGTTGCTCGCGCTCACTTCTGAGGCGATCTCCTTTGCTGCTGGCCATGAGAACAGCCCGTTGGCTATCGGCATTGCGATCGTGGCCATTGCGTTTGGCGGTTTCTCAGTCATCAAGAAGGCGTTCATCTCGGTCAAAACGCTGACGCTTAACATCAACTTCCTGATGGCGCTCGCGACCTTTGGGGCCGTTTTGATCAGCGAGTGGAGCGAGGCCGCGATGGTCATTGTGCTGTTCGCGATCGCGGAACTCATCGAGGCGCACTCGCTGGACCGCGCTAGGAACGCGACGAAGTCGCTGATGGACATGGCGCCTGACGCGGCCCTGGTGCAGAACGCGAGCGGCGAATTCGTTGCCGTCGTCGCGTCTTCGGTCCGCGTGGGAGCCATTGTCCGTGTGCGTCCTGGCGAGCGAGTGCCGTTCGATGGAGAGGTCGTTTCGGGAAAGTCCGACGTCGACCAGTCGCCGATCACCGGCGAAAGCATGCCGCTCGCCAAGGAGGTGGGGGACGTGGTGTTCGCTGGGACTGTCAACGGCAAGGGGTCGTTTGACTTTCGAGTTGAGCACGACGCGGGTCACACGACGCTTGACAGGATCGTCTCAACCATTCAGGACGCACAGGCGAAGCGCGCGCCCGTCCAGCGGCTCGTCGACAAGTTTGCCAAGTGGTACACGCCGATCGTCGTGGGTCTCGCGCTGGTGGTGTGGCTCGTCCCCCCCCTGTTCGACGGCGACTGGCGCGGATGGCTGTACAAGGCGCTAGTCATGCTCGTGGTGGCGTGCCCGTGCGCGTTGGTCATTTCTACGCCCGTCTCGCTCGTGAGCGCGCTCACTCGCGCGGCCCGCATGGGAATCCTCATCAAGGGTGGGATGCACATCGAGACTGCGCGCGGAATCACCGACGTGGCCCTGGATAAGACGGGAACGTTGACCGAGGGAAAGCCTCGTGTGGTTGCGGTTGAGCCCTTGTCGCGGTTCGACGAACAGGAGTCGCTAGCGGTCGCGGCGGCAGTCGAGGCACGGTCCGAGCACCCTGTTGCACAAGCCGTCGTCGTCGCAGCAAGCCCACGAAAAACCGCGACGGATTTCATTTCCCACCCTGGTCGTGGGGCCGAGGCGACCGTTGACGGCGTGAAGTTTCGGATCGGAAACCACCGGTGGATCCATGATCACGGACTTTGTTCTCCCGATCTTGAATCCCAATTGCAGGCGCATGAAAGAGAGGGCCGAACCGTCGTGGTGCTCTGGGACGACACAGGGCCGCTCGCCATCATCGCCGTCGCCGACGCGCTACGGACTTCCTCACTCGGCGTTATCAAAGAACTCGAGCGGCTCGGAATCAAGACGCACTTGCTAACCGGCGACAACGCGACGACTGCAGCCTCGATCGCGCGACAAGCGGGCATAACGAGTCAACATTCGGAACTTTTGCCGGAGGACAAACTGTCGTGGGTCGACAAAATGATCGAGAGCGGACACAAGATCGCAATGGTGGGGGACGGTGTGAACGACGCGCCTGCGCTCGCTCGTGCCCATGTCGGTATCGCGATGGGCGCGGCGGGAACCGACGCGGCGATTGAGACCGCAGACGTCGCTTTGATGGACGACCAACTCTCTTCGCTTCCCCGCTTTTTTCGGCTGAGTCGCGCGACGTGGACGGTGCTTTGGCAGAACATCCTTGGAAGCGTGCTCATCAAGGCGGTGTTCATCGGGCTCGATTTTGCCGGTCTTGCAACGCTGTGGATGGCGGTCTTCGCGGACATGGGGGTGAGCCTGCTTGTGGTGTTCAACGGGCTCCGGCTCCTCAGATTTGAACGCCGAAACAAGCATTAGCCCTGTACATCATTCAAAAATGCGGGCGAACCTTGCAACCGTGCCCTTGAAAAAGCCAAGATCATGAGAGCGCAAATGGTCTTCAAGCGGTTCTATAACGACAGTCTCGCGCAGGCGAGTTATCTCGTCGGGTGCTCGGTCACGCACGATGCGATCGTGATCGATCCGAACCGCGACGCACGGCAGTACGTCCACGCCGCCGAGGTCGATGGCTTGCGCATTACCGCCGTGACCGAAACGCACATTCACGCCGACTATCTGAGTGGCACGCGCGAACTTTCTGCTAAGACCGGCGCGCAGATGTATTTGAGCGACGAGGGGCCGCCGGATTGGAAGTATGCGTTCGCAAGGGACCCGGGAGTGACGCTCGTAAAGGACGGGAGCGTGATCAGGATCGGTAACGTCCGTCTCGATGTGGTGGCGACTCCGGGGCACACTCCCGAGCACATTAGTTTAATCTTGACGGACGAGCCCGCGAGCAACCAGGCGCTCGGCGCGTTTACCGGGGACTTTATGTTTGTAGGCGACGTCGGCCGGCCCGACCTTTTGGAAAGGGCGGCCAACATAAAGGGCACGATGGAGGTGGGGGGACGACAACTTTTCGCTTCTCTGCAAAAGTTTTCGAGCCGCGCGGACGGTCTGTTGGTCTGGCCGGGGCATGGCGCTGGCTCGGCGTGCGGCAAAAACCTTGGTGGCGCGCCGGTGTCTTCGCTCGGATACGAAAAGGCGGCCAACTGGGCGTTCAAAACCGCTGGAGAAAAGGAGTTCGTGGACGAAGTGCTTCGCGGACAGCCGGAGCCGCCCAAGTATTTTGCCATGATGAAACGGCTCAACAAAGCTGGGCCGCGCATTCTGGGAGGCTTCCTTACTTCCCCCCACTTGGACGGGGCGATTGTTTCGCGGCTCGTTGGCGACAGCGCGCAAATCATCGATGTTCGGCGACTTGAAGACGTCGCGAAGGGATATATAGGCGGCACCATCAACATCCCTCTCGATAGGAGTTTTGTAAACTGGGCGGGCTGGTTCTTGAGATACGACAAGGACATTTTCTTGATCGCAGA
>CAYYZP010000183.1:0-2459 GCA_964476165.1 uncultured Fimbriimonadaceae bacterium | reverse complement strand
CCACGATCGGAAACTTGACGCCGCGCACCCCGACCTTGTCGATCGGGATGTTCCGCTCGTCTTTGGTCTCCTGGATGTCGGGCAGGCCGTGGCCAGCCTTCTCGCTGTCTGTCATGTGTAAATCCTTCCCCATCTTGGCCCAACCACCGTTCCTACGTGCTATGGCTAGTTGCGGCTTGGGCTAACGTCCCGGTTTGAAACTTGTAGCGCGGACCTACAGGTCTGCTCTCGCAATGCCTCAGTAGTACGGAGGAGGGACGACGACACTGCTGAGGCTATTCATCGAAGAGGTTGGCTGGAGAACGAAGCCTCGAGGACCTCGACCGTGTGCTTGATCTTGACACTTTGTATGCCCTGCTCGATCCAGGCGAGGCAGCCTGGGTTTCCGGTGGCAACGATCTTTGCACCGGTGGCTCCAATGCTCTTGCACTTCCTTTTCAAAAGCGCAGCCGCTCGGCTCGGCTGGGTGAGATTGTAGACGCCCGCGCTCCCACAGCAGACGTCGCTCTCCTCCATCTCGACAAACTCGATGCCGGGGATCGCCTTCAGCAGTTCTCGAGGGGCGTCCTTGATGCCCTGGGCGTGCCCTAGATGGCAGGCATCGTGGTAGGTCAGTTTCGTTCGGACGCCTAATGAACCAACTAACCCCTCTTGCAATCCTTCATTGTGGAGGAACTCGCTGGCATCAAAGACGCGCTTCGAGAAGTCCCCCACCGGATACTCCTTCATCGCACTTCCGCATCCGGCGGAATCGACAATGATTGGTAATTCGTCTGACATTGTTTCCATCAGTCTATTTGCCATTTCTAGTCCTTCTTCATGGAAACCATTGTGCAAATGCAGCGCGCCGCAACAGCCCGCGGCCACTTCGCGCACGACGAATCCGACTCGCCGCAAGAGACGCCTCAGCGCCGTATGGACTTGCGGGTAGAGAACGCGCATAGCGCACCCTTCAAGAAGATAGACCTCGCCTTTGACCTTTGGCATTGCAGAATCGTCAAGCGGAGGCCATTCCACCTTCTTGGGCAACTTCGGCGCTCTCGCGACGGGCGGCTCGTCGGCCACCCCCCGCAATGCCATCGCCGGAATCCGGCCACCTGGCAAGAACCGACCCAACCTGGCGGCAGACCGAACCTTGTCCGGGTCGCTGACCCGCTCGACCAGGTTCAATAGTGCCTGACTCCCGCCGATTTCGCCACGTGCGATGTCTAGAATTTTTCTGTACTCGACGCCGCTCGGGCAGGCGGGTTCGCACGCCCGGCAACCGAGACAGGTGTCGAAGGAGTGCTTGGCGTCGGCCCAATCGATCTTGCCTTCTTCGGCCTGCCTTGCCAGATAGATACGCCCTCGCGGCGACTCGGTTTCGCGCCCGCTAATGACGTAGGTCGGACACGCCTCCAGGCAGAACCCGCACCGGATGCACTTGCTCGTCAAATCAGAAAGTTCGCCCACCATCACTAATATGACCTATATGACGTATATGTCCTATCTTCTTGGTTTAGCAAAGTAACATCCGCGAATGCCCGCCGAGTTTTCATACGCGCTGCTCGAACCGTTCCTCGATAGCCTCGTCCCCGACCGACACCCGGAACTTGTCAAGATGGAACAGTACGCGAAAGCGCACGATTTCCCGATCGTCGGCCCGGCATCCGGGTACTTCTGCTACATCCTGACGAGACTGTTAGGCGCCCGAACGGTGTTCGAACTGGGCTCAGGCTATGGGTATTCGACTGCCTGGTTCGCCCGAGCGGTGGACGAGAACGGTGGGGGTAACGTCTACCACACGGTCTGGGACGACAAACTCTCCAACATGGCCCGCGCCCACCTCGCAGCGCTCGGCTATCCCGCCGCTGAAGAGAAGCCTGACGCCAAGACCAAGATCGTATACGCGGCGACTGAGGCGGTGGGGGAGATCAAAAAGCACAGCGGGCCGTTCGATGTGGTGTTCAACGACATCGACAAGCAGGCCTACGCCTCTTCGCTCGATGTAATCGCCACAAAACTCCGCCCAGGCGGGCTCTTGATCGTGGACAACGCGATCTGGTCGGGCAAGTCGCTCGACGACAAAGATCAAACGGAAAACTCGGTCGCCATCCGAGAGTTCATCGCCAAAGTGAAGGCGAGCCCGGACTGGGACGGCATGATCGTCCCAATCCGCGACGGCCTCATGGTCGCACGACGGGCATAATCAAGTCCGTGCCCAGCATGGACGTGAGCGGGAAGAAGATCGGCGTCGTGGTCTGCCGCTGGAACGAGTACGTCAACCAGATGCTGCTCGAGGGCGCCTTGGACGAACTCAAAAAGCACGGCGATCCCGAGGTCCTGGTCGTCAAGGTGCCCGGAACCTGGGAGATCCCGGTCACGGCCCGCACCCTCATCGAAGAGCAAAAGGTTGACGCCGTGATCGCGCTCGGCACGATCCTGCAAGGCGCGACCGCCCACGCCGACATGCTCGCCGA
>CAYYZP010000182.1:0-6034 GCA_964476165.1 uncultured Fimbriimonadaceae bacterium | reverse complement strand
TAAGGTGACAGGCTACTCATACAGCGTGGACCCGGCAGTCCAAGGAACGGTCACAGTCCACCTTGAGAACAAGTCGTTTGAGACTGTGTTGAGGAACGTCCTCAACCAGGTCGCCGCGACCTATCGGCTCGAAGGCGGCATCTACATCATTGTTCCCCGACCGGTTGTTACAGGAGCGGTCACTGGTCTCCCTGGAGACCAGTTCACTGTGGCTCCTCCAACGACGACGCGCCGCATTAGGGTCATGCACGCTGATCCAGCGCTCATCCTCAGCCTTCTCATGGGCTCATCGAACATCGGTGGCGCTCCTGAGATGACTGCCATGAGAGGCGGCGGCGGTTTTGGCGGTGGAACAGGCGGTGGCCGAGGCGGTGGAGCAGGCGGTGGAGCAGGCGGTGGCCGAGGAGGTGGATCAGGCGGTGGAACAGGCGGTGGAGCAGGCGGTGGCCGAGGTGGTGGATCAGGCGGCGGCGGCGGCGGCGGCGGTTTAGGCGGTATCGACTAACCCGTTCGTCTTGGTCGGTGGATTCTTTGAATCGAGGACAATTGTAATGAAATTGATTGATATTGAGCGTGCTCGCGCAGGCTTGGCCTGCGCCTGCACTTTGTTGTTGGGATCTTTTGCCTTTGCACAGGACAGCAGTAGGGCTCGCGTGGACCTTCATTTCAAGGACGCGGACATCTATTCAGCGACCTTTGCCTTGACCCAGAGCACGGGAATCAAGTACTTGATCGCCCAAAGTTCTGACCAGTTCGGGCTCATCACGCTGAGCATGGACGACGTATCGTCTGAGGACGCGCTTCGCTACATCTGCGACGCAGCGGGCGCCGTTTGGGAAGTCGATGAGAACGGCGTCTACATCATCAGACACAGGAGTTCAGTCAAAGCGCCAACGAAGAACGACGTGAAATCAACCCCGGTCAGGGTGCCGCTTCGAGTCAAGCAGATCAAAATCATGAAGGCGGATCCTCGTCACTTGTACGAGATATTTGTCAATCCAGGCCGCCTCTCGTTGACCGACAGCGTACAAGACATTGGTAAGAGCGACTTTTTTCGGGTTCAGGATCAAAACAAACTTACTCCGCCACCAATCGTTGTGATCGGTAGCGGTTCGACTACTCAGAACACCTTTTATCCGACGGCGGGTCCCAAAATGGAAGAAGACATCCAACTCCCCGGCGCGGAGGCTCCACAAGGTGGCGGCTTTGGACTTGGTGGTGGACAAGGTGGCGGCGGATTTGGCGGTGGCCAAGGTGGACAAGGTGGCGGCGGATTTGGTGGGGGCCAAGGCGGTTTTGGACAAGGTCAAGGCGGTATTGGAGGCGGTCAAGGCGGGCTTGTGCCGCAGGGAATCACCAGCATCATTTGGGACCCGACCGACAACAGTTTCATCGTCCAAGGAACCGACGAGGCGATCGCTGAACTTGAAAAACTGATCGCCCAGTTCGACAACGCCCCTAAACAGGTTCTCATCAAGGTCGAGTTTATTACGACCAGCAATTCGGTCGACCGTGCGCTCGGTATCGACTGGGTTTACCAGAGAGGTTCAATCTTTGCTGGAAGCAGACCTGGAACTTTTGCAAGAGGCTCCGATCCAATCTTCATTAATTACGCTACTGGCAATATTACGACTCGGCTCCGAACGATTCTCACAGAAGGCTGGGGTCGCACTGTTACTTCACCTCTCGTCCGAACGCTCAACAATCAGCCGGTGCAGATATCGAACTCGGCGACGACGACGATCTTTGTCAACTCGATCACTCAAGGTCCAGGTGGAACCATCATCACGTCGAACCCGCAGGCGATCACTGCGACGACCCAGTTGAACATCACTCCGCGAATAAACGGCGACAATACGATCACGATGCTCGTCAACCCGTCGCTGTCCGGTTTCGGACAGTTCAAACGAGGGCCGGATGGACAGGAAATCCCTGACATCCTGACCCAGCAGATCAACGTCGTCGCTCGCGTCATGAACGGCGAAACCATTGCCCTTGGCGGGCTGACCAACAAGGTCGACAACTATTCGCAGGGTCGGATTCCGATCCTCAGCGACCTTCCGATCATTGGTCAACTCTTCAGAGGACGCAACATCACTCAAACGGCGAGCGAACTTATCATCTTCGTTACGCCGACGATCATTGAGGAAGGCAACTACGGACTCGGACCATAGTCTGTAGCGCAAGAAATCGAAGGGAAATGGCGGCAGGGCGTTCAGCCCTGCCGTCCTTTTGTTAGAAAATGGCAGGAATCGTTTTGATCGGCATGATGGGTTCTGGCAAGACCACAGTCGGCAGAATCCTCGCCGAACACATCGGTGTGCCGTTCAAGGACACCGACAAACTTTTGCAGTACATGTTGGGCAGACCGACCCACCAACTGTTCCAATTTTTTGGCGAGGAGACTTTTCGCCAACATGAGACCAGACTTCTCCAATCGCTCGAATCAGAAGATTGTGTGCTGTCGACAGGTGGGGGCACGCCCTCGCGCGAAGAGAACTGGCCGGAACTGCGCCGCTTGGGAAAGACGGTCTTTCTCGACGTAGACGTCGAGGTCCTCAAGGACCGGCTCGCGACCGCCAAAAAAAGGCGGCCGCTTATCGAGTTCTCAGACTGGGAGGACAGGCTCGATCAGATTCTCGGCGAGCGAAGGCACATGTACGAACGTGCAGAAGTCATACTCAGGCTCGGCGATGAGGACATGAGCGTCGTCGCTGGAATGGTCGAACAAGCCCTAAAAGCATGAGAACAGTAATCAACCACGCAAAGGGAACCTATACAGTCGAATCAATGTGCGTCCGAGACGTAATGAAGGCGATTGAGACGCACGATCTTGTCGTGACAGACAAGAACGTCCAGGCCGCGCTCAAGATCGAGCGCGAGTGCTATTCGGTCGAGCCCGGTGAGTCAAGCAAGTCTCTCGCGCAATATGGACTATTGCTCCAGTGGCTCGCCATGAGAGGAAACCGTCGCTCCCGAATCGTCGCGATAGGGGGGGGCGTCGTCGGCGACCTCGCAGGCTTTGCGGCGGCCACGTTTATGAGGGGGATCGAATATATTCAAGTGCCGACGAGCCTGCTCGCAATGGTCGATTCGTCGGTGGGGGGTAAGACTGGGATTGACCTGCCCACGGGAAAAAACCTCGTGGGCTCATTCTGGCAACCCTCACATGTCTATTTACCTATCGACGCACTCACGACTCTTCCAAAAAGACACTTTATCAACGGTGTGGCTGAAGTGTGGAAATATGGATTCATTGCTGACGCTTCCTTTGTGGAAAGGTTGTCTTCCAATCCGCTTGAACCACAATCGAAGGGTTTAGAAGAAACGATCGGGCGTTGCATCGAGATCAAGAAGCAGGTCGTAGAAGAGGACGAGTTTGAAACGACTGGGAAGAGGGCAGTCCTCAACTTTGGCCACACCGTTGGACACGCGATCGAGCAGTGCCAGAACTATCAAGGGCTCCTGCACGGCGAGGCCGTCGCCGTCGGAATGGTTGTCGAAACCGTGATCGCCGAGTCACTCGGGATCGCCCCAACAGGTCTAGCCAATGAAATCCGGATCATCCTAGCGGCTCAAGGTCTGCCTGTCACTGTCCCAGCTGGCCTATTGCCCAAACAGTTGATCGCCGCAATGGGGCGGGACAAAAAGGCCACAAGGAACGGCTTGGCTTTTAGTTTCGTCTCTTCAATGGGGGCCTGTAAACTGCACATCGGGTGTACGCCCGACCAGATTGAAGGTGTTCTAGAGATCGCATGTCGCTAGTGCGGACCGTCACGTTCTTTGCCGCGACCGCCTTACTGGGCGGGGGCCATTTGGCAAGCCAGGCCGCTTTCCTCAAGAGTCTTGACCATGCCAGCGCGGGCGCGACCGCCGAATACGCCGCGCGCATCGATTCAGCCTCAGTAAGTCTGCTCGCACTAGCGATCCTTGTCGTCTGTGTCCTGAGCGCTTTCGTCGGCAGCAAGCCGGAGGACGCACCTTGATCGGAACAGTCATTCGGTCAAAGTATGAGATCCTTCAAGAACTCGGCGAGGGCCCGGTGTTCTTCGCGTACCTCGCACACGACAGAGCTTCGGAAAAAAACGTCGTCGTCCGCCTGACAAAGGTTCCGTTTTCCGCCGACACGGCATTCATCGAGAGACTTCGCGAAGCCATCGGTAAGACAAAGACGGCGGTCCACAAACATCTGAGCGTCGCCGTCGATGTGGACGAGCACAATGGTCGCTGGTTCTTGGTCCACAAGTATCAGCCCGGCCAGCCTCTTTCACAGAGGCTCAAAAAGGTCAACGGGCTAGGAATCTCCACATCCGTGTCGGCAGGGATCAAAATGCTCGAGGGGCTGGACGCCTTGCACAAGGCCGGGCTCGTCCACGGCGATCTGCGTGCAGAAAACGTCATCCTCTCAACAAATGGCGACCCGACTCTTCTCATGGCTGGAGTTGCAGACGCTTTTTCGACCTCCCAAAGTGTCACGCAAGTTATGGTCCCCAAAATGGCGCCATACATGGCCCCGGAACGGGCCATGGGCTGGGTTCCAAGCACGGGCGGCGACGTCTATGCAATGGGCGTGCTCCTTTACGAGATGCTGACCGGGCACCGACCTTTTGCAGAAACGGACCATTCTGCCCTTTCTGTTGCGCACGCCACCGCTCCTGTCCCGTCATTAAGAAGGAAACTTACGGCCGTACCGGAGGTCCTTGAAAAAATCGTCGAGAAATCGCTGAGCAAGGCACCGGAAGACCGCTACCAAACTGCCGGCGAAATGCTAGATGACCTGAGGATTCTTGAGGAGGCGCTCAGGTTTGGTCGGATCGTGACATGGCCGCTCAAAAAGGCGACGGTGCGAGAAAGGCCAAGGATCGGGCCGAAACTGAACACGGTGCGCGCAGAGGAAAAGGACAGGAAAATGGAAGAACGATGGTCGAAGGATCAAAGCGACGGCGCACCAAAATGGCTCGTCTATATGAGCAGTTCGTTGCTCGTCTGCGTAGTCGGCGTCGTTGGTTGGTGGATGATGTTTCGATTGAACGCGCCGAGGACGCGGACCGTCCCAAACATTGTAGGTATGAGTTTCGCCGAAGCCTCGACGCTGCTCAAAGGTGTCAACTTGAATCTGAGGCAGTCGAAACAAGTGCCGAGCGACCAATATCCCGACGGCATTATCCTCGAGATACGGCCCGCCGCCAGTAGGGAGATAAAGGAATTCTCGTATATCGATGCTACAGTGAGTTCGGGGAGCAAAGCGGTCGAGATGCCCGAAATTACGGGCATGACCCCCACCGCAGCGAAGGACCTTCTTTCAAAAATGGGCCTCTCACTCTCAAAGAACTACCAATTCGTCTACGATTCTGCAGTCCCAAGTGGAATGATCGTTTCGCAAAAGCCAGCCAAGCATTCGATTGTATCCAAACGGACAACGGTCGAGATCGCCGTGAGCAAAGGTGAGGCCGTGCAGGTCCCAGACGAACCGCCTTCGTTCGAGCCTTATCTGTACCACCTCAGCTGGAGCATGCCTGACGGCACCGCTTCTGTCAAAGTGAGAGTGGAGATGCTCGACGCATCGGGCCAAAAATCCATCTACGAGAAGATGCACAATCCCAACGACAAAGTCGTGATCGATGTCGAGGGGCTTGGCACCAGCGCGACCTTTACGATCTTTTATGACGACCGTGTCGTCAAGACATTTACGCAGGACGCTACCGCTCAGCCCGAAGAAGTGGAACCTGCCCCCCCCAAAACAGACGGAGAAGACCAATGAAACCGCTCATCGCGCCATCTATACTCTCGTGCGATCCCGCCGAGTTCAGACCTGCCGTCAAGCAGATGCTCGACGCAGGCTGCGACTGGCTCCATTTCGACGTCATGGACGGCCAGTTTGTGCCTCCCATTACGTTCGGATCCGACCTTGTCAAAAGCCTGCGAAGCCTCGGTAAGACCCCGTTCGAGGCGCACTTGATGACAAGGACCCCAGGGGCCCACTTCGATGCGTTTATCAAAGCGGGGTGCCAGCGGATCATTTTCCATGCAGAAG
>CAYYZP010000181.1:0-2227 GCA_964476165.1 uncultured Fimbriimonadaceae bacterium | reverse complement strand
GCACCTGTTTTACAAGTCGCCGTTTTCAAACTACCGCTTGCGCCTCGAATACCGCTTTGTCGGCGAACAGGTGAAGGGCGGGCCAGAATGGGCGTGGCGCAATAGCGGCGTGATGTTCCACGGCCAGAGCGTGGCTTCGATCCGCGTCGACCAAGACTTTCCCGTCTCGATGGAGTTCCAGTTCCTGGGGAGCGACGGCAGCGGCGAAAGGTCTACCGGAAACCTCTGCACACCCGGAACGAACTACACGCAAAATGGAAAGTTGATCACCCAACACTGCACCAACTCGACGTCCCCCACCCTGGACAGCGACCAGTGGGTACGCGCTGAGATCGAAGTCCACGGATCGGGCCATGTGAAGCACTTCATCAACGGCGTGCTCGTCATGGAATACGACGCCCCGCAACTCGACCCCAACGACCCCGACGCAAAAGCGCTCATCAAAGACGGCAAACTTCTAATCGACTCTGGCACGATCTCGCTCCAGTCCGAAAGCCACCCCATCGAGTTCCGCAACATCGAGATCATGGAACTCGACTAGTAGTTGGAGGGACGCGCTTCTGCGCGTCCTGGATCCGCGGTCACGCGGAAGCGTGACCCTCCATCGCGACGGGGGTGCGTGTCGGTTCTGCGCCACGGTTCACTTGTTCGACGGCTCCAAAAGTGCCAGTCTCTCCCTCATGATCCCCACCGCGTTCTCATCCGAGTCCACGAGGATCGCGTTGCGACCGTTGTTGATCGCAGACACCCCCGTCGTGCCACTGCCTGCAAAATAGTCGAGCACAGTGTCGCCCGGGCGCGAATGGACCTTGATGATCCGGTCGATGATCCCCAGCGGCTTCTGCGTCGGCCATCCAGTCTTTTCGCGCCCAGTGGGAGAAACGATCGTGTGCCACCAGACATCGGTGGGGGTCTTTCCGCGCTCAGCCTTTTCAGGCGTCACGAGCCCAGGAGCCATGTAGGGGATGCGATCCATCTCGTCAAAGTTGAACTTGTAGTTCTTCGGGTCTTTCGCATACCAGAGGATGTTGTCGTGCTTTGCGGACCACCTGCTCTTGCTCCGCCCGCCATAGTCGTATGCCCAAATGATCTCATTCATAAATGATGAGCGCCCGAAGATCGAATCGAGCATCACCTTGCAGTAATGAACCTCGCGGTAGTCGACATGGAAGAAGAAACTTCCGTCCGGCTGTAGAACGCGCAAAGTTTCGACAAACCGAGGCTCCAGAAACGCGAGATAATCGTCAAACGAATCTGCGAATGAAGAAGTCCCGATCCGCTCCGTGTGATAGCGCTCGCCCTTAAAGCCAATCCGGTCACCTGCCGCGTCTCTCACAGTCCGAACATGCGTCCGTGACTGACTCTTGCCTGTGTTAAAAGGCGGATCGATGTACACGAGGTCGATTGACCCGGAATCGAGCCGACTGAGAACGTTCAAGTTGTCCTCGTGATAGATCGTGACCGTCGGCGACATGGGCTAGGCGAGTCTACCGTCGCCGCGCTTGTGCCAGAATAGGGGCAGAGAGCGGGTGTAGTTCAGCGGTAGAACGTCAGCTTCCCAAGCTGGATGTCGCCGGTTCGATCCCGGTCGCCCGCTCCAGAAGAATGCGTCGCCCGCTACACCGTCATCGAGTGGTCAACAAGTTGTCGTCCTGTTGTCGGCGGTTGAGTCGCTCCGTTTTTCTCATACCATCCTTCTAAGGGCGGAAAGGGCCGCCGAAATGGCGGCCCTGGTTCCGGGGTGATGGAGGGTCCAACGATTAGTTGACAGGAGAGCCCGTGACTGGACAGAGCACGGGTATTCCACCTTGGTTGTAGACTTTCTTGCCCCAAAGGAAATTGTCGCAGTCAACTGTGCGGCTGACTCGCATGAACTTGACATGCCCGTCGCCGAACGCCCAGTTGTTCCCTTTCGAGTGCCGGCCACTGTTGATGTACACGATGTGCGGTCGCGTGTTGTCACCGAACGGGATGGTCGGCTGGTCTTCGAACAATTCGTCGATCCGTTGCGCCGACAGTGCATAGACGGGATTGTTCGTTGTCAGACTCGTGTCGTACGGCAAAAGTCCGTCTACGTCGCGAGCGAGAGCGTCTGCCGGTCTATGGGACTTGAATCGGATGCCTCCGGGGCCCCCACCCGAGAGGGCGTTCACGTGGTCGGTGAACTCCATGAGCGAAATCGTGGAAGCAATGTCATCGACGGAAGACTGCTGCACGACGTTTTGCG
>CAYYZP010000180.1:0-7764 GCA_964476165.1 uncultured Fimbriimonadaceae bacterium | reverse complement strand
CGCCGCCCGCGACGGCCTTGAGCAATACCGGATAGCCGATGTCCTCCGCTACCTTCATTGCTTCGGTGTCGTTTAGAACGCTGCCCACCGAGCCCGGGACAACCGGACAGTCGGCGTCGATCGCGGCCTGTTTTGCAAGAGCCTTGTCGCCCATCGCACGGATCGCCTTGACCGGCGGGCCAATAAACCTGACTCCCATGGCATCAAGCGCTTCGGCAAAGCGGGCGTTCTCGCTGAAGTAGCCATAGCCAGGATGCACCGCGTCCGCTCCGCTGATTTCGACGGCCATTAGCACGTTTGCGAGGTTAAGGTAACTGTCTGTGTTGGTGGCTTCACCCACGCAGATCGCGAGGTCTGCCAGGGCCACGTGCCGGCTCGCGGCGTCGGCCTTCGAATAGATGGCGACTGACTCGATGCCGAGTTCTCGGCACGCGCGAATCACCCGGCACGCTATCTCGCCCCTATTGGCGACAAGGATCCGCCTGAACATCAGTACTTTTCGTGTCCTGGGTTAACGCAAGTGACAGTGCCTGTTTCGGCGTCATACTGGTAGTCTTGACCGCCGACTGGACAGTTGTAAAAGTTTCCGTTGAGGGACGTTTCTTGGATACCTGCCGGGAACTCGCCCGAATTAGCCCTAATGTTTGTAATCGAAAGCCGCACCTGATTAAGGTGCTCGCGGCACTCGACAGAGTGGGCGCTGTCCAACGCGTCCCCCACCAGCGTTCCGACCTGGCCTTCCGGATTGCCTTTATTCCCCATCCACCCAAACGGGTCTTTGAAGTAGACGACGAAAGCAAAGGCGATGATCGCGGCGGCGGCGAGCGTCCCAACGAGGGAGTGTCCTGAAATTGTTCGCTTCATATTTATTGCCTCAATATTAAAATGGGCTGACCGTACTGGACCGGAGCGCCGTCGGCGACGCAGACTTCGACGACCGTTCCTTTCTCCTGAGCCGTGACTTCGTTGACGAGCCCCAAAGCAATGATCTCACCGACCTTGTCTCCTGGTTCGACCTTGTCCCCCTCGATCGGTCCGTTCACCAAAGCCTTGAAATGGCCGACAGACGGCGATGCCACGTTCAGATCCCGTTGCACGGCGCCGTTAGTAACGAACTCGTGGGCAGGGAGCGGCTCTTCCTCGATCTGAGGAGCCATCGCCGATAAAACGGCACTAAACCTGTCTTCACCGAGCCGCAGTTTGACTTGCCTGTAGCCCTTTTCCTGTGCGACGCCGATGGCATATCGAATCTGGTCGGATTCCAGCCCGGACATAAGAGATATTGTACCAGGACAAGGCTCAAAAGGCAAAAAAGTGGGACAAGGCTGGAGAGGAGCAGCGCCCTGTCCCTAGACTAATTGCAGAAGACTTGAAACCTGTACTTCGTTGTCAAGGCAGTGCTCCCGCTAGCCGATCGACCGACAAGTGTCGTGCCAAAGCAGCACAGCATCAATCCTTGCCAGACAAAATATCAGTGACACCGGCAACAATGCTTGGTCGGCACTCTATAACACACGGAACACTCAAACCACGGGGCGCTCATCTCTAGGGAACGGGGATGGGCTTGGGACTACTTACGGAATGGGGCGCGACTTCAATCAGTTCAATGCGTTGGAACAGTCCGCGATTCGAGAGATCTCAAACATTGGGCTGAGCAACGCAATGATTGCCCTTAGCAACATGACCGGGCGGTCGTTCAACATGACCGTTCCCCAGGTGTCGCCCGTCCTTTTAGACGATCCTCCGAAAGCAGTCGGTGCGGGCGAAGAGCCAGTCGTCGCCATTTTCATGGAGATCGAAGGAGACGTGGCCGGGTACCTCGCGTTCTTATTTACTTGGGAGAGCGCACTTCGTTTTTGGGACATGCTCCTCGGAGTTCATCCATCCGGAATCGACGACGTGGACGAACTGTCTGCCTCGGCCATTCTCGAACTGGGCAACATCGTCAACTCGAGTTTCATGAACGCCATCTCCACGATGACGGGACTTCGCATCCATGCGTCACCACCCCTGGTCGCGGTCAACGACTGCTACTCGGTCGTGACGTCGATCGCTTCGCAAGCCGCGATGTCAGAAACGATGGCGCTCTCGATCGAAACAAATATCTACGACATCGACGAGGCGGGAACGTCCGGCTTCTTCATCTGCATCCCAACTGATCCAAGCCTTGTCTGCATTTTTGACCGGCTCGGGATTAAGGAGTCTGCGTAGTGTTGGTCGAGAACAAGGTCCACGTCGGCATGGCCGACATCCACGTCACAAGTGTTCCGACCCTCTTCACCTGCCTTGGTCTCGGCAGTTGCATCGGACTTTGCGTCCTCGACCCGACGGCCGCGGTCGCTGGCTCGATCCACATCATGCTGCCGGAGGCTTTCAAGAACCGGCCAGTGGACAAGATCGGGAAGTTTGCCGATATTGGAATACCCGAACTCATGCGTATGATGGAAGCGGCCGGAGCAACCAAAAACAGGCTCGTGGCCGCCTATTCAGGTGGGGCGAGCGTCTTCCAGTTTGGTAAGGGGACGCCAGGGGCCCAAGAGATCGGGGCGCGCAACGCGAATGCCGTTAAATCGGCCGTCGAAGGGCTGAGGCTCAAAGTCATGGGATTGGACGTGGGAGGCACGTGCGGGCGCACCATGACGTTTGACTCGAGCACAGGCGAAATCAAGGTCAAGACGGCAAAGGCAGGTGAGGGCCTGCTCTGCGTCCTTAAGCGCTAGGTGGGGGAACCATGTCGATCACTCTAAAGGACATCGTTGAGAGAACGACGGATCTGCCGACGTTTTCCATCTCTGCGATCGAAGTGATGAAGGCAGCGGACTCTGCGACTGTCCGATCAGGGCAAATCGCAGAGATCTTATCGCGCGATCAAGCCCTTAGCGCGCGCGTCCTCAGGCTTGCAAACAGCGCTTTCTACGGCCTGTCGCGACGAGTGACCTCGCTCAATGAAAGCGTCGTGGTGCTCGGAACGCGGACGGTCAAGAATCTCGCGATGGTCGCAGCGACCTATCCGTGGATGTCCAAGCCACTTAAGGGTTATGGTCTGGAACCGAAACAAATGTGGTACCACTCGTTCGGTACGGCGCTTGGTGCGCAACTAGTCGCAAAAGTTTCACGCAAGTGCGACGACCAGACGGCGTTTACTGCGGGACTCCTCCACGATGTCGGCAAGGTCGCGCTGTGCGTCTGGATCGACGAAAAACTCAAGGCGATCATCTACTACGCCGAGAGAGAAGGGATAACGTTTGACGAGGCAGAAAGGAAAATCCTCGGCTACGACCACTGCCAGGTCGGAGAGCAGTTGGCGATCAACTGGAACCTTCCGGAGGAGATTGTCAAAGCGGTTCGGTACCACCACTCCCCCGACGACTGCGATCCTACGAGCCCGATCGTCGACTGCGTCCACCTCGGCGGCTACATGACCATGACCATGGGAATCGGGCTCGGTGGCGACGGCCTCCAGTATACATTGTCCCAGAATAGCCTAGCAAGGCTCGGCATCAAGCCCGAGAGTATTTCTGAACTGACAGACGAATTTCTAATAGCCTACGAAAAGTACGAAGCGCTCTTTGAGGAGATTGCAGCGTGAATCGAGGAGTCTCATTGGTTTTCGATTCGCATTTGATCTGCCTCAAGACCGGCAATTATGTTCATATGCAATCGAATGGAGTCAAACAATGGCAAAACGCATCCTAATCACAGACGACGCGCACTTTATGCGCGTTGCTCTGAAGAACATCCTCACTCAGCACGGCTATGACGTGGTGGGGGAGGCGCAAAACGGTATCGAGGCCGTCAGTCTTTACAAAGAACTGAAGCCCGACCTCGTCACCATGGACATAACCATGCCGGAAATGGACGGCATCCAGGCCTTGAAGGAGATCAGGTCAGCCGACGGGAACGCAAACGTCGTCATGTGTACTGCCATGGGGCAAAAGAGCATGGTCGTCGAAGCGATCCAGGCAGGCGCAAAGGACTTCATCGTCAAGCCTTTCCAACCAGAACGAGTCATCGAGGCGATTTCAAAGATTCTTGCCGCGTAAGGCCGGCGAACCCTCTTCTAAACCTTTAGTTCGCCAACAAGCGCAGTGCTGGCTTTACCGCGAATGAGGACACGCGTGCCGTTGTCGTCGACTTCGACGTACCCCCCCTCTCTTGCTCGCCTGGTAGCCATTTACAGTCTTCTTGTTGAGCCTTTGAGCCCAATAGGGGCCGAGGGCGCAGTGCGCTGAGCCAGTGACAGGGTCTTCAGGGATACCACTTTGCGGGGCGAAAAAGCGCGAGACGAAGTCGCACCCTCCCCCAAGGGGGAGGGAACTGGCCGCCGTCACGATCACGCCTCGCTTGCCGAGGGCAAGGACCTTCGTCATATCGGGCTTGCACTCGCGCACTTCTCTTTCTGAGCCCAGCACGAAGAACCAGTCCATCCTGTTCTCCCCCACCCAGATGGGCTCTGCGTTGATCGCTTCTTGGACGCCTTTGCATTCGGTGGGGGTAGGCGGCTCTGCCGGAAAGTCCATCTCGATCTTGTCGCCTGCCTTTCGGCACACTAGTTCCCCGCTCTTCGTAAAGAACCGAACCAAGGATTCCCCTCTCCCCTCTGGGGGAGAGGGGCTAGGGGTGAGGGTGGCCCCACCCCCTGCCCCCTCCCCGCGAACGAACATCGCGGAGAGGGGGAGTTCCGAGAACAGCACGTGGGCGGTTGCGAGCGTCGCGTGGCCGCAGAGATCGACCTCCACGGTGGGGGTGAACCAGCGGATGTGGAAGCCGTCGCCCTCGGGCCAAAAGAACGCGGTCTCGGCCTGGTTCATCTCATTGGCCACGCCTTGCATCCAGTTCTCGTCCCCCGGCCCCTCCAGTGGACACACCCCCGCCGGATTGCCCGTGAACGGCCCGTACGAAAACGCATCGACGAGATAGATCGACTGTGCCATTCCCCGACGCTACCCACTCGGGCTCCGCTGGCTCAGGACGCGATTCAGATGAATTGCCGACCGAGGACAGGGCACCGTGCTTGTTCATTCCCCGGTCTGCACGAGCGGGTCGAACCTGGGCACTTACCAGTTACAATCTATTGGGTTACAAGGCTAACTGGGCGTTGGCAGTTTCACTTCTTTCCATACTGCTGACGCATGAAACTCCCATGTAAACGGTGTATAGTGATCTCAACCTGCTCATTGGTCGAGTTGAGACTTATTTCAGATCTCACATAATTGACCGTAGTGCAACCGATGTTTCTGAGCCAAGTCCGTGGAGAACTCGTAGGCAGGAGGTGATTAAAATATGCTAACTATGCTGGTGGGCATCGTCTTGACGATGCAAGCGATTGAAGGAAACTGGGGCTTTGAGTTGGGTTCCTTGATCGGTTGGACCAAGACCGATACGGCTTTCGACAGCCAACCTACGTACGGGGACAATCCTAGTGCGCGCTTTGCTGGGCAGAGGACGGGATATACCGGAGAGTATTGGATCGGCACGTACGAAAGGCACCCAAACAATGCGGCAAAACTCGGCGATGTGCAAGGAGACGAGCCTCAAGGCACGTTGACTTCCGACCCGTTTGTTGTCAGAACGAAGTACATCCGGTTCTTGATTGGCGGCGGAAATGATGTCAACACCACTCGCGTCGAATTGATTCTAAACGAATTGACGAAGCAATCCGGATCCGTTCGCCGCTCTTCTGGAAGCGACTCAGAGATCCTCGAGCCTGTCGAGTGGAACGTTTCGGACCTTGTCGGCAAAACGGCTCAGATTCGCATAGTCGATGAGTCGAGCGGCGCGTGGGGACACATTAACTGCGACGACTTCCAGTTTACCGACCAGTCGTTCGCTGGCGGAAAGGAGACCCCACTAACACAGGGAAAGCAACTGCCAGCGGAGTTTTTCAAGGCCTTCAAGGATGTGGGGGTTCTGAATGAGCAAGTCAAGGAATTTGAAAAAGTAAAGTTGCCTCTCGCATTTATCATGGACAAGGGTACTCAATTGCCAATGGCACTCTTTGCTGACGGAACAAGCGTCAATCTGCTCTCACTTTCCGATGCAAGGATGTATGCAGATGCCGCATCCAAGATCGCTTTCGGCGCAGAGCAGGTGAAGCTCCGTGAGGAGTTGCCGCAACTACTCAAAACCGTGCGACCGCTCACCTTTGACAACATTGCTCAACAAACCGCGATTCGCTCACAAGGCGGCCGTGGCACTTGCTGCGTGTTTGGCGTTGTAGGCGCGATGGAAGCGGCATATAAGCGGGCTGGCCATGGTGACCTTGACCTATCAGAGCAGTACGCGAACTGGCTCAAGAACGTCACGAAACTTCCAGGCGACCCTGATCACACGACTTATTCGCTGGGACATTCTGCATCCTGGGAAACGGTGCCAGCCTCGTTTTCTGCGGGAGTCGGCCCAGTCGGTGTTCTGTCCGTCTTAGCGAACTATCGAACTTGTGCAGAGACAACCGTGCCCTATATTGAAACGGCGGCTTACGAGGACGTGTCAAGGTGGCCCTCGTACGCGACGTATGGGCTCCAGACGTTCATGTGGAGCAATTTCACGCTTCCCCAGCATCCAGTGAATCTTTGGTCATTCGACCGTGAGCAATCTCCGCCAAGCGCGCGAGAACAATTGCAATGGGGAATCCGTGGATTCACAACATTGACTCCAGAGGAATATCAAGATCCCAATATGTTGGAGGCCCTCGTCGTCGCTGGAAGAGACATCGTGTTCGGCATGGATCTCTATGGTGCGACGCCGGAGAGCAATCCACGGGATCCAGTGTGGCGCAAGATGCCTCGCGCTGCGAGTGGTGGCTCGCATTGCATGTCGATCGTCGGATATGACCGCACGCGCCGGTTCTTCATTGTAAAGAACAGTTGGGGCGCGGGCGTGCGAAATGCGAGTCAGTTTGAAAGCAGATGGTCAGATCTGACTCATTCGCGATACAACGGCTACGATTTTATCGATTATGACTACTTGACCACCTGCACAACGGAAGCAGGATTCGTGAACAGTATCGAGGCGCCGTCCGCACAACTTCCGCAACGCTTGATTGGAATGTGGGATGTTACGATCTCGCAAATCAGCAACGGGTCAACGGTTTCATCCGGAACCCTGACTTGGCGCCGAATTCCCGCGCGATACGTTGTTCTTCAACCATTGCGGATCGGCGATTATCACGACAGCACTCACGGGGATTTTCGTGTCAACGGCGAAGTGCCCGTGATGCCGCCTTCTCGCGAGAACGTGACGTTCTACATCAACTTTGACAGACCGGCGTTGAACTGGACAGAACGCTCCGGCGCTGTAATTGTGTGTGAACTGCAGAACATCACATCTTTGAGTGTTGCAACGCCCTTCTTGCGCGGCAGGTTTCGCGCGCCGGTCGTCGGTGGGGGAAACACGAGCGCGTTTGGCGTCCCTATTTCCGATCTCGAGTTTACGGCACGAATGAGGACATAGCCTTTCATTTCTGAGGAAGAGATGTATGCAAACTGTCGGCCATAGGATAGATGCGACCTCGGGCTTGCACCTCGTTGCAGGCACCCGTCAAGCCTCAACGGTTTCACATTGTTCAGTACTACTGAGGCATGAAACACGAGCGTTTCCCGGTCTGCTCTCGAAAGCCAGACAGGGCCAACACAAACTGGAGGCAGGACGCTGCAACGGCGGAACACGTGTTGACCGTAACCTAAGTTAGCCCATGCCCCGCAAGATTCTGCCGAACCTGAGCCACGAGGCGTTCCAGGCCGAGACCGACAAGAAGGCGCTCGA
>CAYYZP010000179.1:0-11582 GCA_964476165.1 uncultured Fimbriimonadaceae bacterium | reverse complement strand
ACTCGGCGATATAAACACTGAGTTCCGCAACGCCCGCATATGCACAACGGTCTGAAACGGACGAAAGCGCCGCCCATCCAACGACTCCCCCACCCGACTCCGCCACAAGCCGGCACGTCTCAATGTGCCCGGCGCTCCATTGCGTCCAGGTGGGGGCAGAAGTCTCAAACGTCGCGATTCCTGTTTGAATTCCGTCTTCGTAGATGCGCAATACTTCGGTGCCGTCATCCGCTGCCATCGGTCGAACAAAAGCCATCTCTATATTTTAATGTGCGGCAACAGGTCGGCAAAAGTCTTGTCACCGATCCCTTTCACGGCGTTGAGTTCGTCCAAAGACTTGAACCCGCCGATCTTTTTCCGATAGTCGATGATGGCCTGCGCTTTGACCGGCCCGATACCCGGAAGAGTGTCCAACTCTTCAAGCGTCGCGTTATTGATCGAGACCAGACCAATCGCCGCTTGCTGCTTTGAAGAACCCGTAGCACTTGGAACGGGTTGTGCGTTCTCTTCCATCGGAACGACTGCGACCACAGGAACCTCACCTTTCTTGAGGACACGAATCTGCGACCCGTCGATGATTCTTTCTGCGAGATTGATCGATTCCAGATCGGCGTCCGACGATGCCCCCCCCGCCGCCTTGATCGCGTCATTGATTTTCGCCCCAGATGACAGTGTGTAAACGCCAGGCCTTGCAACAGCCCCAACGACATGCACCGTCGCAGCCGCGTTCTCGACAACGCCCGGCTCGATGATCCGTTGTGCGCTACTGCCAGCAGACTGTTGCACGATCTCCAGCGGACGCGGCCGCTGAAAGTACGACGATCCGACGAAGCCCAAAAAGAACAGGGCCATACCGCCAATTACAGTCGCCGCGAGTTTCTGGTTTGGACCGAGACCTTTAAACATGTCCGCTCCGCCTCACCATTATAGGACCACAAGGGCCTTAAATTTCACCGTCCAGTAAAGCAAACCGCCACCCACGGCACGAGACCAGGCATCCTTCGACCCGCAATGCGTTCATGAACCTCTCCAAGATGAGCGCTCCAGCGTGGATCGTCCCTTCGCGGCCCGGCTCCATCCCGACGAGCGTAGCGCGTTGCGCCAGAGACAGACCACATAGCCAGCCCACCGACCTGCTGACTTCTTCAAAACTCAAAGATTTTCCATGGATCTTCTTTGCGTCCCATTCGGCCAGGGCGTCTCGGATCGAGACGAGCACAGTGGGAGTCGCGCCGAGTGCGATCGCCACACTCGTCGGCTCTCCGACAAGCCCGTCGCCCAACGCATAATCAATGGCGATCGAAGCGGCGAACTGCTGCTTCGCGTCTGGCGATTCCGACCATTCGCAGGTGTCGATCAGTCCCAAGGTTCCGATCGGAACGCTCATTGAATATTTGGTCTCATACGAATCCGCCGTGCGGCGCGCAATGGAAACTTCCGTCGAATGGCCGCCTGGATCGATGACGGAAACCAAGTCGTGCGACCCGAACTTCGGATCCAACACCACCGACCTCACGCCCAACAGTGCCTCCTGCTCGCCCGAAATCACAGTGACTGGCGTCCCTTGTTGTTCAGCGGCGCGAAGAAATTCGCCCGCGTTGCGGGCGATCCTGAGCGCCATCGTCCCATAGGCGCGACATTCGGCCCCCAGCATTTGTGCCTCGTCAAATGCGGCTCTAATAGCCGCCAGCGACACTTCCATTTGGTCGGGCTGCAACACCCCGGTCGTCTTGACCCCTGTTCCCAACCCCGTAACGGCTGTGGTTTCAAGCAGAGTCGACCAACCATCGTTGTGCAGTTCTGCGACGATGAGGAGGATCGAGTTCGATCCAACGTCCAAGACGGCCCGCCGCATGAAGCCGAGTCTACTCACAGGTTTCACCTTGCCACTTACACTATTTATCGGTCAGATCGGTCAGATCGGTCCAATCCCGCCGCTACGGGCCCCACTCGCGCGCGTCACGGTTGTTCAGGAAGTCACAACAGTACAAAGTCCTTTCCAAAACTTTGTGACTTCCTGGACAGCCGTGACCCCCACGACGCTAGCTCACAGCTTTCGGCAGTTCGCCACGCCACTGCTCGCCCCTTGACCTTTGACCTCCGACCCTTGACCCTATCGCTCCGCCCGCGTAGAATCCGTCGCGTGGCGAAACTGCTGGGAATCGATATCGGTACGTCGGCGACAAAGGCAGTCCTCATCAATGAAAACGGCGATGTCCACAAGAGCGCCACGCGAAGTTATCCGCTCGCGACTCCGCTCCCCAATTGGGCCGAGCAAGACCCTTCTGACTGGATCCGCGCAACGAACGAGTGCTTGGCAGAAATTGGAGAAAGAAAACCAGATGCCGTCGGCTTGACTGGGCAAATGCACGGGCTCGTGCCGCTCGATTCGGACGGCGAGCCAGTGCGCCCGGCGATTCTCTGGTGCGACCAGCGCACAGCAAACGAGTGCGCACAGATCGACGAAACGCTTGGAGCCGAAAAAGTACGACGAGTCACATGCAACGCACCGACGACAGGGTTTCAAGCGCCCAAACTGCTGTGGCTCCGGCACAACGAAAGTGAGGCGTTTTCCCGAACGACGAGTGTCTTGTTGCCCAAAGACTATGTTCGCTATGTGCTGTCCGGCAAGATGGCGACAGACGTCACAGACGCATCTGGATCAGGCCTCTTCGACGTCACGAACAGAATCTGGTGGGCGAACGGCATCACCGCTCTCGGACTCGATACTGGCTTGTTTCCTCACGCACACGAATCGACAGCAATCGTCTCAAAGACTCTCGCTTCGAACTTCCTCGATAGCGGCATTCCGATCGTCGCCGGGGCAGGCGACCAAGCCGCAGGCGCCGTCGCGTCCGGGGCTGTCACCGATGGAGTCTGTAGCATAAGTCTGGGAACAAGCGGAGTCGTCTTCATGGCAATGGATGTCCCAGAGCCGGACGCGAGTGGCTCCATCAATGTGTTCTGTCACGCAAACGGTTCCTGGCACGCAATGGGAGTCATGCTCTCCTGCGGCGGCTCGATCAAATGGGCGAGGGACACCTTCTTCCCAAATACAAGTTTCCAGGAGTTCGATTTGTCCGCGATGACTGCGCCAGTCGGATGCGACGGCTTGACTTTTCTCCCTTATCTGACAGGCGAAAGGTGCCCGCACAACGATCCAAAGGCGAGAGGTGCGCTAGTCGGACTCACCCTGGCGCATGGGCGGTCGCAAATTGCGCGCTCCTTGCTCGAGGGGGTCTGTTTTGGACTTAAGGGCTGTCTCAACCGGCTATCTGTGGAATCGAACGAGGTCAGGTTGACGGGCGGCGGTGCGCGAAGTCCAATTTGGCTCCAAATGCTTGCCGACATTCTGCAAAAGGAGTGCGTCGAGGTCCAAGCCGACGCTGGCCCTGCTATGGGCGCAGCCATCCTCGCCGGCGTGGGAACAGGTGTTTGGTCAGACCTAAGCACAGCGACAAAAAGATTGACAAAGACTGGAACTCGCTATCGACCTGGAACCGATGACTACAGCGTTGCATTTGAGAGGTTCGAGGGCCTCTATCCGACCCTGAAAGGCTAGAACAGCAAACCGTTTGCGCTACAATAGGGGCGGCCTGGCGATGCTGAGACGCCCGGTCCATTGATGCAGTCCAGCAAGGCAACTAAACGATATGATCGACGACCAGTTGACGACGCCTCAATCAGGCCACGGTGAGGGTTCTGCCACAGCGACCGAACCCAAGCCTGCTGATGAAGGCGGAGTCGTGACAAATGCCGTGGCTTCCATCGGGGCTGCGCCAACAACCGGATCCAACTCCGGCTCGACATCACCAGACTCACCCGGAACAAAGGTGACCGACGACGCTAAACTTTTTGACCAGGCAATGGCCGACCTCGAATCGGATGAATCGAGCAAGGACACTAGCCGCCAGATCAAAAAAGGCGACCGCATCGAGGCGACGGTCATCCAAGTTGAAAAAGACCGCGTTTTTGTCGATCTTGGTACCAAGGCCGAGGCCATCCTCCCGCTCAGCGAACTGACTGACTCAGCGATCGAATCAGCCGAAGGCATGTTCAAAGCGGGCGACACGTTTGACGTCATCGTATTGCGAGCAGGAGGCGCCGAAGGCGCGCCCGTAGTGTCGAAGAGAAAGGCGGACTTTGACAACCAGTGGCAGAAGATTTTGGACGCGTTTGATGAAGGAAAAGTCTTCCAAGCGCCTGTCATCGACCGTGTCAAAGGTGGTCTCGTCGTGGACATTGGCGTTCGAGGGTTTGTTCCTGCGACGCACGTGGGCAACGGTCGTTTGCGCAACATCGAGAAATATGTCGGGCAGGTCCTCCCGGTCAAGATTCTTGAGATTGATCGCGACCGTAGAAAAGTGGTCCTCTCCAATCGTTCGGCGGAGAGCGAGCAAAAGACCGGTGTCAAAGAAAAACTGTTCGAAGAGGTCAAACCGCAGGACGTCATGCCTGGAGTCGTCAGGAGGCTCACGGACTATGGTGCGTTCATCGACCTGGGCGGAATCGACGGCCTGTTGCACATCAGCGAGATGAGTTGGATCAGGATCGACCACCCGCGCGAGGTCCTCAAAGAGGGCGATGAGATCAACGTCATGATCTTGAGGCTCGACAAGGACACCGGTCGCATCAGTCTAGGTCTGCGTCAAGTCCTCCCCGACCCGTGGAACCTCGTTCGGGAGAACTACAAGCGCAATCAGAAGATCACGGTCAATATCACGCGGCTTGTCCAAAGCGGTGCTTTCGTAAAGTTGCCGGAAGGAGCCGAAGCGTTTATCCCCATTAGCGAAATGTCCAACCAAAGGGTTAAAAAGCCTTCCGATGCGATCGAGGCGGGCCAAGAAGTCGTAGCGACAGTCATCGATCTCCGACCTGAAGAAAGAAGAATGGTGCTTTCTCTGCGAGATGGTGCAGAAGTCGGTGCCCGTCAGGAAGTACCTGGATTCGAGTTCGGTAGCAGCCGTGGTGGCCAAAAAGGAGGAAAGAAACGAAAGAAGGGCGGACGACCAGAAACCGAAAAGGAGTCAGCAGGCAGGAGCCCGACCAGCGGCGCGACGATCGGCGAACGGCTTGGGGTCCTCAAGGGAATGCTGCAAGCCGACAAACCGGCCGATGGCGAGGCCGTCGAAAAAGCCCCGCCGTCCGAAAGCAGCTAATAAATCCTTGAGTAGGAAATCGTTCGTCTTTACAATAACATGGGCGTCATACCGATCGGGCTGACGGGAGGCGTCGCCGAGGGAAAGACCACCGTCCTCAGAATCCTGTCCGAAATGGGCTTTCGCACTGTGTCAGCCGACGATGTCGCTCGTGAAGTCCTCGATGATCCGATCGTTTGGGACTTGGTCGCGGAAAGGCTCGATCTTCCCGGTTCACCCGACAGGCAAGAACTAAGGCAGATCATCGCCCACGATCCCAATAAGAGACGGGTCCTCAACAGCCTTGTCCATCCTGAGGTCCTCACCCGAATCCTGGAGGCGCGTCCCGACGCCGTCGAGATTCCCTTGCTCATCGAGACCTGCATCCAGTCCCTCTTTAAGCGCGTTTGGCTGGTCACGTGCGGGCTCGATGAACAACGTCGACGGCTCGAATCGAGGCTCGGCGACCCAGAATTGGCATCAAGTTTGATTCAGAGCCAATTGCCGTTTGAAACAAAGCGCTGCTTTGCGGACCAAGTGATCCGAACGGATCATCCGTTGCAGAGCGTCGTTAAATCGGTAAAAGAAATCGGGCGGCAGGCTCGTTTATAGCCTTGGGCTATACTGAAAGCCTGTTTGAGTCTGGCTCTGGGAAATGGCAGTTAGTCCAATACCCGTATTAATGGCGGGTCTAGCGGTTGCTTCGGACAGGCTCAATCGGCTATGATTTTCTGGCGATCTGCCGGGACGCCTGGATTTGTTGGGACCGGCTTTGGGAATTTTGATTATGCGACAGTTTTTTGGACGTTTGTGCGGGACTGCTTTTTCACTCAACAATGGATTGAAAGACTTGCGATTGACGCTTGCCTCTGTTTTTGCGCTCATGTTTTTCTTGGGCATACCGACCACAGTTTTTGCGCAGGTCCAAGAGATTCCATCGGTCGTCGTCGTCGACCTGACATTGGGTCCAAAAGTCAAGTCTGGAGACCTCGGGCGCATCGCGGCTGAGGAACTGCGTCTTGAACTTGCAAAAGTTGGATCTTCTGACGTCATCGCATACGAAACCATCAAACGTGCCCTTGAAGACCTCGGACAAGAGGGCATTCCAACAGATCGCGCGACCTTGACGCGGCTAGGCCAAACCCTCGGCGCCTCATCGATCGTCGTCGGAGAAGTTTTGGAAGCACGAATTGACGCCGTTGGTGGCGGAAGTCAAGCACGAATTCTTATCAAGATCCAAATGAGGGACGTGGCCTCCGGATTGGCAATCAATGGAGCCCAGGTCATTGGAAACTCAGGAGTTCGCACTGGCGATGTCTCTGAAGAGACGATGTTTTCCGACGCTTGCAAAGCGGCGGCCTTCGAAGCCGCCCGTGAAATGAGCGCACGCCAACTTCCTTCTGCGACTGTTCTCAACACGCTTCCCAAGAGCGCCCTGATCAACAAAGGAAGTCGAGCAGGATTCAAGGCCGGGATGGAAGTGATCATCGTTCGCGGCAAAGAACAAGTGGGTACCGCGACTGTGAGCGGTGTCGATGCTGACTCAGCCTTCATAAATTACGGCAAACTGATCAAAGGAATCCAGCCGGGCGACAAGGTCCGCACGCTTTATACTCCAGAACGCGAGTTTAAGGGAATCACGAGTAGCGGGAAGCCGAAGGCGACACGAGCCGCTCGCGGTGGTTCCAATAGTGGGCTCGTCTCACTCCTTCTTGTTTTAGTCGCCCTTGGGTTCTTGCTCGGACAGGGCAGAGGCTCAGACCTCACGCTGGCGAGAGTCACGACTCAGGCTACAGTCACAGCCCAAGACCAACCAGCCGTCGTGGTCAGTTGGACGCGCGACGCTTTTCTCCGAGGCAACCATGAAGGCCCGTGGCAATGGCAAGTCTGGAGGAACGATGGATCCGCAACTCCCGTCGCCGTCACGGATGGGATATTTGGCTTCGTCATCGACGACGCTTTAGGAACAAACTCGGGACTTTGGTACAACCTGGAGGATCAGACTTCTTCCACTGAGTGTGACGATGCCCCCGCCCTGGATACGGCTATACAGAATTTATTGGTTCCAGGCACTCCCTATCTATACACGATCGGTCTCATTTATCGCGTGAGCCCGCTCAGCATTCCCGGTTCACCAGCCGGTGCTGAATGGTGCTATTTCCGGTCACAAAAGATTCTCGCAAGGGGACTCTCTACACCACTCGTAAGACCTGAGTTGAGGTCGCCTGATCCAGACCAGATCGTGACGACGCCCAACTCATTCCAGTTCACATCAGTTCGCGGTGCAGTGACGAGCATCGTCATGGAGTATGCCGTCCAGATTTCGGACAGGTTTGACTTCCCCGGAAACAGAACCATTACGTTCACGCCTTTCCAAGAGTTCATCGAAGTCGGCGGCGCGACCCTAAGTTCGCCGACGTTTGATACGACGACGTTCTTCATTGGCTCGAACGACATCTATTGGAGAGTGGGCGCCAGAAACGTCGCGGATGTGCCGGGCCCTCTCAAGGACGCAACGACCGGTCAGCGATTGGTATTCAGTGCAGTCAGAAGGTTCAGGCGTATTGAACCACCACCGTTTGGGGCAATCGGCGGGTAAACGAAGACCATGGATGGCGGTCGCAGAGTTCGGTCGCGCAGACAATCTAATACAGGAAGAAAAATGAATCATAAGTTTTTGATCGGGTGCATTTGCCTCATCTTTGGGTCTTGCATTGCTAACGCCCAGAACGGTTGGATGTTCGAGTGCTGGGATATAAGTCAACCCATACCGGCTCCGAAATACTCGGACCCTTACGGCATCACAGGCGTCGAAAACGAACTCATCGGGATGACAATGGGCGTCGTTGGATCTGCGCAGTGGGGCGGCGCTTTCGGCCCTTGTTTCGCCCCAGCACGCACTTTGGCAGCACCTGGCCGGCTCTCGTTTTTCACTGGAAGTGTTGGTAGCGTCCAAACGACTTTCGACGACAACATGGCAATGACGATGGGCGCACCGTTTGACCCAGTTGGAGACTTCTGCTACGTGCGGGTCACTTTGGACAATGACACCTCTGCGGGCGTACTCGTCGATTCTTGGTACCTTTCATTTACGGGCGCCTCAAAACGTTACTTCGTCCAAAAGTTCGCGGGCGGCGGAGTTGATGTGGCGCTCACGGCCCGCAACCTGGGCGACGCGATTGTGCTTGCTTGGCAGATCACCAACCTTCAAGTGAACCCGCGTCCCATCGGCATGAACTTCGCAGCCTGGCCCGCTCTTCATACGGATGAGGCCGAACCGGGTTCAGGCGCGAACGCGTTTTTCTGCCTCGCAGACAACATCTGGTCCGGCCAATCGATGAACTTTGGAAATCCCAAGTGGACCAACGAGAACTATGTTGGTTACGTTTATACAGGAACGACCAAACCGCTCCGTAACCCCCACCGCCTCGCCTCGACGAGCACAAGGTTTCCGGACTTCGTCGACTTCTACGCAGGGCAGTCCACCCCTTACGGCATTCGATTTACGAACCTGCCCGATGCGTCGATGAAAAAACTGTCTCCTGACCCGCTCGATTCGCGCAAGTTCATCGGGGCGTCGTCGGTCGATCTCATTCACATCGGAAGTTACTTCTACACGTCGGTCAACAACGTCATTCGGTTTAACGTGTTCGGCGAGGCAGCCGACAGCATCAAGGAAGAAGCGGACGTCATTGACTTGACCCAGGCGATCGTCCAACGCTATCCGCTTCAGACGGTCGCTGCAGGTGCCTCTAGAACGATCATGCAGGTCATTAAAGGAACTTGGGGCGTCTCAGACTACAACGATCCGTACACCTTCGTCGTCGATGCCCCAAAGTTGATCAACGCTGAGCCGCTTGGGCAAAACGGCGTCACCCCCAACCCGATGACCGTTCGGGCCTATGTCGACAACCAATATGCAAAATTGGACCAAGAGATCGACATGCAGTCCGTCAGGCTCGTACTCACGCTCGATCCAAACTTCCCAGGAATCAGCCTCGCTCCGGGCGAAACCGCCGAGAAGACCATTCCAGGTGTCAGGGCCAACGAGATCGCACACGTCGACTGGCAACTCGTCTCGGACGGCGTCAATTTCGGCGACATCCCCGTTACGGTCACTGCGTTCCCGTTCCCTGGGCCGTCAAAGGTCATCAAGACCAAGATTCACGTCGCCGCAACGCCGAAACTGAGGCTCTCTGAAGGAGCCCAACTCGTTACAATCCCCTATGAGTTCCCTGACAACTCGCTTGGGTCGGTTTTGGGGCTCATTCCGGAAGTCGATTTTAGAGCCTATCGTTGGGACAACGGTCAAAAGGCGTATGTCCAAGCAACGACCGCAATACGTGGTGAAGGATATTGGATCGTGCCTGTGAGCGACGAAGGATTCCTTACGCTTCAGAACGCACAAATACCCGCAGATCGAGGCGAGGGAGGGCTCCTCACTACGATTCATAAGGGCTGGAACATCATTGGAAACCCGTACAACTATCCTGTTCCGCTCTCCGACCTAGTCGCCGTCGTCGATGACGCTCCCGCAGACACCTTTACATGGTCCGAACTTGTCAATAGTGGGTTCGTCGCGTCAGCAGTCGCAGCATGGAAACGAACTGAGCCGACTTTATTCACTGGCAAATATGTTTGGACCCAAGACCAGAGTTCGTATTTAGAGCCACACAAAGGCTACTGGATATTCGTGACGACCTTTAAAGACATTCACATTTCTTGGCCAGGCGTGTTCTTGCCGGGAATGAGCGGTTCAGGACGTGCCGCTGAAGACGTGTGGAAGCAGACTGAACGACAGTGGCGCCTCCAGATTGCCGCGAGGAACGGACTTTCCAGCGACACCGAAAACTTCATCGCGTATACCGCCGACTCTTCGGCAGTAAAGAAATTGATGCTTCCCAAACCGCCGACTGCTCCTGACGCCGCGATAGAAGTCGTGTTTGAAGGAACGATCGACGGGCAACTATCGAGGGTCGCCCAGGCCGTCACCGACAAACGAACGAAGACGGAATGGCGTACCCATGTCAATAGCGGAGCTGGCGAAGTCACATTGACCTGGCCAAATCTTCCGTCCATACCCAAGAACGTCAGAGCAAAGGTCACCGACGTTGTGACGGGCGAAGTCCGAGACATGAGGTCCGTCTCCGGCTACACCTACAAGATGTCTGCCGCCGGCTCGCGAGAGTTCATTGTCACGCTCGAACAGGGTGGTGCCTCAAGGCCCGTTATCGGAAACGTTATCGTCGGCGGATCGAGCCGTGACAGGAGTGCGCCAATGACCATCAACTATGCGCTTTCTGCCGACGCTCTCGTCACGGTCAGGGTTCTTTCCGGTTCAGGAAAAGAAGTCTTCACTGTTACAAGAGGCCGTGCCGACAGTGCAGGCGAAAACCAGGTGACGTGGAACTTGAGAGACAATGCCAATCGAGCGGTCGCTCCCGGCGTATACCGTGTGGAGATTCTTGCAGAGACTCCAAACGGCGAGCGCGTGAGGAAGATAGTTCCAATCAACGTCGTCAGATAGTTCGGAAAATTGGGCGGCCGAAGCAAAACAGGAGAGGGTGCTTCGGCCGTTTCTGTCCGGGAATGATTGATGGACCGTACAACAATGCGATTGGCTCTGTTGCAGGCGATCTTTATGATCGCCTGTTGTGCCATTGCATCACCGGACACTGGCACGATCCAGCTGACGGTCTTTCCTGACTCAGCGGTGGCCGATGGGCGCAGCACCCTCACTGTGAGCGCAGAAATAAGAGACAGTTCTGGTCAACTCGTGCCAGACGGGACACAGGTCGTCTTTGAAACGAACCTCGGACTTTTCCGAGAAAGCGTCGTGACGACCCAGAACGGCTTTGCGCGAGCCATCTTGGTCGCAAGCAGCATCCCAGGAGAAGCAAAAGTAAGAGCGGGTGTGTTCAAGTTTGGCGCCAACGCGACGACAGACGTTCGGTTCGTCTCAGACAAGTCAGTGCTCTCCAGCGCGAACGACTATATCGAGGTCGTCGCGCCACGCGCGATGGCCTATAGTCTCGAGGATAAAATTCTTGAGGCGAGCGGCGAACGTAGGGCAGTCCACTTGCGCTATCGAGACATCGTCATCGATGCCGACGATCTGCAACTCGTCGTTCCTAATTACGAAGTCCGTGCAAAGAACGCGAGGATCAAAATCGGCAACCAAGAGTGGGAGTTTCCTTCGCTCTTTTTCAGACTCAATCAACGCAAGGGCATCGCAGTCCAAATAGTTTCGGAGCCGATCTATCGGCTAGAGCGGTCGTGGTTCGTCGCAATGCCACAAGGATCCGTCCGCGACCGGGTCAAGACTGTCTACATTTTTGGAACCGAACTGAGTGACTCGGCCGTGCAAGTGCCTCCCGCCCAGTTCGAGTTTCAGGACATCTCGCTGGCACTGACGATCATAGAAGCAAAGAAGGCCGTCGCTTT
>CAYYZP010000178.1:0-4545 GCA_964476165.1 uncultured Fimbriimonadaceae bacterium | reverse complement strand
CGCGCGGTGGATGGTGACGTATTCTCGGATGCGGTTGTCATCGCCGATCTTGGCGAAGGTCGGCTCTCCGTGGTATTTGCGGTCTTGCGGGTCTCCTCCGATGACCGCTCCTTGTCCCACGGTGTTACGCGAACCTATGGTCACCCCCCCCTTGACGTTGACGTGCGATTCGATGACACAACTGGGACCGATTTTTGCGTCGCCCTCGATGAGGCAGAACGGGCCGACGACGACATCGGACGCGATTTCTGCGCGCTTGTCCACGACCGAGGTTGGATGGATGGTTGCCAAGTGACTATTCCTGCGGAAGGAGTTTGAACGTCATCTCCATCTGAGCGGCGGTTTCGCCTTCCACGCTCGCTCTGCCCTTGATGCGTCCCACGTCGTTGCGCATCCAGAGAAGTTCGACGTCGAGCACCAACTGGTCACCGGGCACCACCTGCCTCTTGTACTTCACGTCGTCGATCGAGCCGATGACAGGCACTGCTCCTTTGAACTGGGGGTTCGCCAGAAGGATGACCGCGCCAGTCTGGGCCATGGCCTCCAGAATCAGGACACCTGGCATGATCGGCCTGCCGGGGTAGTGGCCTTGGAAAAACGCCTCATTGATCGTGACGTTCTTGATGCCTTTGCACCTCGTCGCATCGACCTCGATGATGCGGTCGACGAGGAGCATGGGGAAGCGGTGCGGGAGCACCTCCATAATCTGGTTGATGTCCATGTTTGTATGCATGGGGCCTTGGTTTGGCGGAGTTTATCAGGATTGCTCCTCTTTTGCCTGCCGACGTGCCTTGAGCCTAGCCTTGGCCAGTTCAATGAAAACGCCGAGGAAGGAGAGCGCGACGACGCCCATGATCGCGAAAGAGAAGTTCTCTTCGACCCAAGGGATCCTTCCAAACAGATAGCCTGCGCCCACGCAGATCGTGACCCACGAAACCGCGCCAATGGCGCTTGCGACAACGAACTTCCGATAGTCCATCGCATCGAGACCGGCCACAAAGGGAGCAAACGTCCTCACGATCGGCACGAAGCGGCCGAGAATGATCGTTTTCGTTCCGTGCTTTTCATAGAACGCCCTGGTCTTTGCTAAGTGCGACTTCTTGAAAAACCTGCCTCCTTCCCTTTGAAACAGTCGGATCCCGAGTTTCTTGCCAATGAGAAAATTAAGATTGTCTCCGCTGAACGAAGCGAGGACCAGCAGTATCCAGAGGAGCGGAAAACTGAGCGCTCCTTTATCTGGGTGCGAGAACACGCCTGCCGCGAAGAGGAGGGAGTCGCCTGGAAGAAACGGCGTGACGACGAGCCCGGTCTCACAAAAAACGATGAGAAAGAGGATTCCGTAGGTCCACGAGTCGTATTGGACGATGACGTCCCGCAAATGTTCGTCTAGGCGGAGGAAGAGATCGATCAAGCTTTCAGGAGATTATGACCGTGGGCGTCAAATGAATCTTCTGTGCAAATGTCTTTCGTCGGCGATGAGCCTGAGTTTCTTGATGGCTTGAAGTTCGATCTGCCTGATGCGCTCGCGACTGATTTGCAGTTCTTCTGAAAGCCCGTCGTTGCACTCCTTGTACTCGGCGGGGCCTGTGGCCTTGAGCCGTTGTTCCATGACTCTTTGCTCTTTCTTCGTCAATTCCTTGAAGACAGCGTGGAGTTCTTCAAGGGCCTCGGCATCGATGGCGGCGAGTTCTGGGTTGGTGCAGGCCTCGTCTTTGATGAGGTTGCCGAGAGAAGTGTTGTCCCCGTCTCCGATCACAGTGTCAAGGCTAAGGAGTTCTCTGGACGCCTGAAAAAGGATTTGGAGCCTCTTTGAACTAATGCCTAGTTCTGCGGCGATCTGCTCTGTGCTGGGTTCCCGACCGAGTTCTTTTGCGGCCTTTGCCTTTGCTTTTTCGATCTTGCGGATGGTCTGCGAAATGTGTGCAGGAATTCGGATGGCTCTGGACTTGTTGTCGACGGCCCTCCCGATCGACTGTCTTATCCAGTGCGTGGAATAGGTCGAAAACCGATAGCCCAATTCTGGTCGAAAGCGATCAATCGCCATCATGAGCCCGATCGCTCCGTCCTGGATGAGGTCCTCAAGGGGTATCGAAGTCTGTCGGAATCCCTTGGCAATGTTGATCACGAGCCTCATGTTGGACTCGACGAGGCGTTCACGGGCGCGAGCGTCGCCCGCTTGTGCGGCGGTCGCTAATTGCTTCTCTGCCTCAGGCGTGAGAAGCGGCGCTCTCGTCAACCTTCCGAAGGCACTCGGAACCGGCTCGTCTTGCTCTCTTTTGTGGATCATCTGCAAAAGGCAACCGGACAGGCGGATGCCATTCCACTGGGAAGCACGGTTCGTGCCAGGTGCAGAATGCGTTCGATTTCAAAGCCCATAATCGGCCCTCCTAACGGTCAATACGCGCAGGTGGGCCAAGAGGTTCGTGCAGACCGTGCGCGGCAGGTCAAAATTAGGGGACAATTGGGTGGGACGCCATGAACGAAGAAGCGATGCTGAAGCAGCGGGGCCCAGGCTGGAGGCGGTTGCACGAACTGACTTCGATGGCCGGACACTCGTTCAAGCGGCTCACCAAGCCTGAACTCGAGGAGTTCGTTCGCCTGTATAGGCAGACCTGTGCCGACCTTGCTTATTTGACGACCAGGTCGAGCAACGAGTCAGTCGTCACGTATCTCAACGAGATCGTGGGCAAGGCTTATAGCCAACTTTATCGTGAGCCCTACACCCCTTGGTCGAAGAGGGTGCGTGCGGCGATTATCGCTGGCGCGGTCACGGTCAGGCGGCGACGCTGGGCGGTGTTCGCGGCGATCGGTGTGTTTTTTGCCGCCGCGTTCGTCTCGTCGGGGCTCTTGACTTATTCCGACGACTTTCGAGAGTTCTATATTCCACAGGATGCGGGGTCGCGGGCCAACTTCGAACATTGGAAGTCCGGCGAGTTCGATCCGCGCACGGAGGAAGAGAGTTCGATGATGACTGCGTTCTACGCGAGCAACAATCCGAAAGTATCTATCGTGACGAACGCGGTGGGGGCAGTGAGTTTTGGAATCATTACTTGCATGATGCTTTGGTTCAACGGCACCATGCTCGGCGCGCTTGGGTTTGAGATGCTCGGTGTCGGCAAACTAGGTTTTCTTTTATCTTCTATCCTGCCGCACGGTGTGACTGAGATAGGAGGGATATTCATGGCGGGCGCGGGTGGATTGATCATGGGCGCGGCACTGATCCGACCAGGAAGCAGGACGCGCGGACAGGCACTGCGGGAAGCCGGAAAGGACGCTTTCGTGCTCGTGATGCTGAGCATCGTCATGACTCTGCTGGCGGCGCCGATCGAGGGGTTCTTCAGTTTCGATCCGCGCATCCCTCAATGGGCCAAGATTTTGGTCGCTGTTGCGACACTGGGGGCATGGCTGTTCTACTTCGTCGGATATGGAAGGAGCGAGGACGTGCCGCTAGTCCAGAAGCCGGAAGGCCTTGTCTGGTAGGAATGAGGCGAGGTAGCGGAATGCGCTCTTGAATCGCAAGGGCATCGCCTTGAGAGAATTGACAAACGCGGCCCTCCCCCCCCTCTTGTCACCCGAGTGGATGCGCCCGCTTCCGATGCAGGCCCATTGGTGCGCGAGCATCCAGTTGAACGCGTTCTTGTCCCAGCGATCCTGGTGTTTTTCTTTGAGTCGAGTGATCATCCACTCCCTGATTTTGAGATCGTCCTGTGCGATCTTGAACCTTTGGTGGCTTGCGCTACCTGAGTGGACGCGATAGAGAGTCAGAGGCTCGTAAATGTGCGCGATATCGAATTCTTCGGCGATCCGGAACCACATCTCCCAATCGCCGGAGCCGAACAGTGTCGTGTTGAATTTTCCTACTTTCTCAAAGCACGAACGACGCACGAGCACGCTACTGGCGATGATGCGGTTGTAGAGCGCGAGTTCGTGGAGGGGATCACCAACTGTGGGCTGTGGGCACTCTCGTCCAGACCTTGAGGTCCGCACCACAAGTGTCTCGGGGGACTGCATCACAAATGTTTCAGGCCAGTCGAATCCGAGAGGATTGACGTCTAGCCGCGCGCCGTCGTCGTCGATGAACCAGCCCGATGTGTGGACGAGCGCGACGCGCGGATTGGCGTCCATGAGAGCGACCTGTTTTTCAAGTTTCGTAGGTGCCCATACGTCGTCGTCGTTGAACTCGGCGATTAACTCGCCGCTCGAAACTTCAATGCCACGGTTGAGCGTGCTATAGGTGCCGAGGTTTGCATCGTTGAAGAAAAGTTTGAGTGGGAGACCCGGTTCGTCTTGCACAAGTTGCAAAAGCCAATCGCGCGTACCGTCAGTAGAGCCGTCGTCGAGCGCACAAATCTCGTAGTCGGTAAACGTCTGCGCTTTGATGCAGCCCATGGTCACATTGAGGTGCCTGAGGTGGTTGAAGCACGTGAGGACGATCGAAACCCTTGGCATTTTTCTAGGGAAGCCTGACCTCGATGGACCAGTCCACGATGTCGAGTTCTGGGTCCGCGACGTCGCCCTGCGGCTCGATCGAGCCCGTCGTAAGGT
>CAYYZP010000177.1:0-2139 GCA_964476165.1 uncultured Fimbriimonadaceae bacterium | reverse complement strand
ATCTGTGCCGCCCGCGCTTCCAAGTGCGCCCGCACCTCATCATAGTCGTTGCCTTCGAGCGATCCAAAATTCCGCTCGCGCAGAACGCTTGTAGTCTCGACGTTTCGTTTGCAACCTTTGGCCACTCGCTCTGCCGTCTGTACGCACCGCCGCAGATCGCTACTTATGACGCGAGAGACTTCGACTCCAGAGAATGCCTTCACCAACGTCTCGCTTTGCGCGATTCCAAGTGGGTCCAAATCGGTTTCGCAATGCCCCTGTGCCTTTTTTTGAGAGTTCCACGACGTTTGACCGTGGCGGACGAGGTAAAGGCGCATCGTGACAGTTTAGACCGCCCACGGCTTGGTCTCACCCAACTCTTTGCCATCGAGGTCGATCCGGATCGAGCCGATTCGGACCATGCGGAGCGGCGCAGGAGCGACCGCCGTGTTGAGCACCGTCAGCTCGCGCAATTCGAAGTCGACTTGCTTGATGACCCCGATCCCAAAATCCTCGCCTGTCCCACGCACGAAACTGCAGACAAGTCCGTTGTACGCGTTCGGAGAGACGAAAACCACATTCCGCACGTGCGCCAAATTCATCGCCTCCGTGACGAGATCTTCCCACGGCTCGCTCTCGGTGACCACAAGCATCGTGCTTCCGTATTTTTCGACATAAGTTCCAAGATCCGCGTATGGATGGCCCTGCAGTCTGGTACCCCCACCGAGTCGGACGCCGTAGACCCCCACCTTGTCGAGGCTTACTGAGTGCTCGGAGCACGATTCCAACATTTCGAGCCATCTCGCGCGCCGCTGGGCCAGTTTGGCGGCCTCTGGGAGCGCTTCAGCGACTTCGATTTGAAAGACCAATGAAGGCCATGAATCGTGGACGAACGACGAGCCGGTGGGGGCGAGTATCTCGCTTGCTTCTGCAGCCTCGGCGACGGCGATCGCCATTTGTCGGATTACGGGCGCCTCGTGCATCTCGAAACCGAGCACGACGCAGTCCCCCCCCGCTTGGGCGATGAGAGACTGGGCACCGGAGACCAAATCGACGGGGTTACGGTTCGCATAGACTGAACCCACCAGTCTCCAATCACGGACTTTTCCCTCTCGCATCAAGAACACGCGACCCGGTGGGCCGTGGTCGGCGTCGGCGACGTTGAGGCAGACGAGCGGGCGCGAGCCGAGTTCGGTCTTGAGCCACTCGCGCCACGTCCATCGCGGATCGTTGATCAGAAAGGTTGCCGGCATCGCCTTACGGGCTAAGACGGATCAGAGTTCGCCGTCGTATTTGGCGCTGGGCCTTGCCCTCATGCGCGCCCAACTGCGGAGTTCGGCGATCTCCTCTGCCATCATGCGGCTGAGCGGGACCTGTTTTTCAATTTCCTGCAAAAGATCGACGGTCTTCACTTCGCGGCCCTCGTCGAACGCCACGTTGAGCGCGCCTACGATCACCTGCTCGATCTCCGCGCCGCTGTATCCCGCCGCCGCCTTTGCCAGTTCGTTGACGCGAAACTTGGCAGGTTTGCGGTGGCGCTTTTCCAGGTGGATGTTGAAAATCTCTTTGCGGTCCTCGAGTTCTGGGAGGTCTATAAAGAAAATCTCGTCGAACCGACCTTTGCGCAAGAGTTCCGGGGGGAGGGCGCTGACGTCGTTGGCGGTGGCGATCAGGAAGACCGCTTTCGTTTTTTCCTGCATCCATGTCAGAAATGTGGCGAAAACGCGGGCGGTGGTGCCGCTGTCGCTCACGCCACCCCCCCCTACTCCAGCGAAACCCTTTTCCATCTCGTCCATCCAGAGTACGCAGGGGGCGAGGGACTCCGCGATGCTGATTGCGCGGCGCATGTTCTGCTCGCTTTGGCCCACATAACTGCCAAAAATGCGACCCACGTCCATTTTGAGCATCGGTAGGTTCCACGTCGCCGCGACGGCTTTGGCGACGAGCGATTTACCGCATCCCTGGACGCCGAGCAACAGGATTCCCTTAGGGGGGGGGATGCCGTACTCCCTTGCAGCGTCTGAAAACGATTTCGACCGCTTCTTAAGCCATTCCTTGAGCAGTTCGTGCCCGCCGACGTCGGCGAGGCTCTTGTCGGCGGGATAGAACTCGAGCATTCCGGTCTTGCGGACGATCTGTTTCTTCTCTTCGATGATGGTG
>CAYYZP010000176.1:0-1805 GCA_964476165.1 uncultured Fimbriimonadaceae bacterium | reverse complement strand
ACCTGGCGATGGTCGAAGAGTTCGCTCGGTGCATCCAAGAGGGCCGACCACCCAAGACGGGTCTCGACGACGGGCTTGCCGCTTCGGCCATCGCGCTCGCTGGCTACAACAGCGCGAAAAATGGGCTCGCCGTCAAGGTTTCTTGACCGCAGTCCAGGTCGCGGACTTCGTCCATCCGCCGCGCTCCAGAAGTGCCGCCGACTTGGGAGCCAATTTCGGGGACCAGACGAGCACTCCCAGTGGCGTCGTCGCAAATCCAGAGTCCGCATCCATCGTTGTCATCGCTCCCGATTCAAGCGAGAGCAGCCTCACTACCCCCCCCTCTTTCACGACCATAGCGCCTGGCAAGCCGACTTCGACAATCTCGTCACGCGTCTCAAAAAACGATCTTTTCGTCAAATTCGCCTCGTCGAATACACTTAGAATCGTAGACCCGTAATCGCTCTTCTCCAATTCATAGAACAATTGGTCGTTCCAAATCAACGACTGTGGCGAAGAAGCAAACGGACGATACGACAGTCCTCCCCCTGGCAAGGCGACAATCGCGACGCTAGCCTTCCCGTCCTTAACAACGCGAGCGATCAAACCGCTCTGACCAACAAACAAGGTGTCGCTCACAAGTCCTTTGGCCATGCTCAGTCCCTCGACCCGACCAAGAAACTTCGTCACAGGGTCGTCGCCCGAGACTTCGATTGCAACGACGCCCTCGAACCACGGCTTGCCGTCTTTCTCTTCCCAGCGCAGAAGCAGATACACCACGTTCCCGACGACCTCTGATCCAGACAGCGCGGCGACCCGGTCCGACCTCTGCCCAGAAGTAATGGACGCAGCGTTCAAAGCGATCTCTTGCGCATTGAACGCCTTATAAGTTGTTGGTACATAAGTGAGCCCGCTGAAGCCGCCCTTGCCGCGATACTGGATCCCGAGACCCCGCTTGTCAAACGTGACCAGCACGCCGTCAATCGTCACCTTGAACCGGTCGGCCTCGATCGGCGCAGGTTCAGGAGCGATCTTGACGACGGACCTAATCTCAGACCCGCTCTCGCTGACGATAAATGCGCCGTCTTCGAACGTAAGCGTCGGTTCGAAAAACGCGAGGACCGCCAGCCCAAGTAGACTCACAAAAGACAGTATGAACTGCCCCGACTGCCCGCGATACGACCATCAGGGCCGAAAGTGCATGGACGGAAAACTCAACCCGCCCCGATACAGCGACGCCATCGAAGTCGCCAACGTATACGGAGTCAGGGCTATCTGCACTTACAACGACCATCGGGTCAGGCTCGTCACGGTCAGGTCGGCGACTTCATCAGGCAAGAGCCCAAGCAGACTCGACCCATAATAGAACCATGTCCGCGCTCTACGAACTGTTCAGGCTCCATAAGGTCGACAGTGTTCTATACAGCCTGAAAATGGAAGCGGAGTCCCTCGATCTGGGCAAGGTCGAAAAGGCGGCGCTGCAGACCCTCAAGGCGGAGCACGACGAGATCGGAGAAAGGGCCAAGGCACTCACCGTAGAGGTCAAGGACAGAGAGTTCGAGCAAAAGAGCATCGTCGACAAGATCGCGGTCATCAACAAAAAAATCTTCGACGGAAGCATCGTGTCGCCAAAGGAGATTGAGAACCTCCAACAGGAGATCGCGATGCTGAACGCCATGTCGGAAAAGAACGACGAACGCCTCTTAGAACTCTACGACCTGTCGCCGCCAGTGGTGAATGAGGCAGATTCGGCAAAGCAGAAGATCGACGAGTTGGCCCACGACATCGAAACCAAAACTGCGACTGCAGTAGCGCGACACAAGGAC
>CAYYZP010000175.1:0-4268 GCA_964476165.1 uncultured Fimbriimonadaceae bacterium | reverse complement strand
CGTCGCGCCGATAAGGATCGATTTTGCCTTCAATGACGAGGGCGGGAGCAGGACGCACTTCGCGTTTGGAACGAGTTTCTAGGATGGACAAATGAGAATGAACAACAGCACAATCGGAAAACTGGCGGTCAGTGGATGGTTTGGGACGGCTCTCCTGTTCGGTGTCCTCGTGGGTGGGGGATTTCAGGACGGGAAGGAAAAGTTCGGCGTCGTGGATCTTCGCAAAGTCATTCTTGATAGCAAGATCAACCAAGAAATGACGGATCGCGTAGAAGCCAGCCGCAAGGCGCGGCTCGCAGTTTTGGACTTTATCAATACGCAGCAGATCGTTACAGTGCCGCAAGCGGAAAGGGTCAGGGAACTTGAACTTAAAGTGGACAAGACCGACGCTGAGAAGACGGAACTGACGGCGGTCAAGGACGCCGTCATCGCGGCGGCGAAGGAGTACGACCGGCTCAACAAACTGCCAGGTGTATCGTTGTCCGAAGAAGACAGACAGAAACTGATCGACTTCTCTGGCATCAAAAAAGAGGCCGCCAAGGTCTTGAGCGCCTGGTCCCAGGATTTCGACCAGCAGTTCGGTCAAATCCGCGACACGGCAGAGCGAGAAGCGATCGATCGCGCCCAGGCGGCCGCGATCGTTGTCGCCAAGAAACAGGGATATACGGTCCTTTACTCAACGTCTTCAGTAGTGTATGCAGCGAACGACCTCACAGCAGACGTCACCAAGGAAGCGAACAAATAGTTTTGCGTTCGCGTTTGCTCTCGCGCTCGCTGGGTGCCGGTCGAGCGCGGACAAGGTGTACGTCGACCTTTCCACGGTTACGCTCCAGAAGGTCGCGACCGTCGATCCAGTCGCTGCCAGCGAGGGAAACCGTTATTCCGGATCCGTCGAACTTCCGAGCCTAGACGAACGCGAACTCTTCATTGGCTCGGCGGAAGACCGCGCGCGCGAAGCCCTCGATGTTTATCGAAAAGCACAAGAGGAGGCCGTCAAGGGAGTGCTGGCGCGGCTCGAAAAATCTTATTCGATTGAGGCGGCGCGTACGCTCAAGGAGGGCCAGTCAGAGATCGAAAAACAGCACAATGCGGAAGTAGACCTGGAGATCGATCGGCTCCGCACAGACTTTGAAAAGCACGCGGAAACCATGGGCACCCTCCGGAACGACCTGACCGCCATCGTGGGGTTTCCTGACCCCGATCCAAAGTCAGTACGGGTGCCTCCGACACACGACAAGGAGGCCACAGCGAAGTTCAACAAGGCGCGCGGGGTCCGTACACTGATCGAGGCCGCCAACCAGGCTTACACAACGCTCGTTAGGTCAAGGCTGGGTGCACTGGAAGACAAACAGAAGTCGATGATCGAGGCCCTGAGCAAGCAGTCGGACACGGATCGTGCTGAGGTCGTCCGACGGGCACAAGCCGAGGCTTTGGCCGTGGCCCAGCAGGCACAGGCCGTGCTCGAACGGTCTGCTTTGGCGCCCGAGACCCAACTCCCCGCAGTGCCAGGGGCGGCAACTTCAGTAGACTCTCTGCCAGTCGCCGCGCCGCCGTTCACGAAGGCAGCGCCGGTCGCCGAGTCGCCTGAGTCGCTCCGAGAGCAGTTGAACGTTTTTCTCAGGGTGATGAACTACCGGCTCGTCGACAGTCCGAAGAAGGGCCGTGACGCGACACAGGAGTTCGTCGAATGGAGACAAAAATACGCCAACGAACGCTGAGCGAACTCGCCGCATTGGTAAGTGGGAGTGTTTCTGGCGATGGCTCCTTGGCGATTGAGCGGCTCGTGCCGGCAGGGTCCGACGATCCCTTTGGACTTACTTTTGCCGACACAGACGCCTATTTGCAGACCTGTCTGGCGTCCACTGTCGGGGCTGTGATCGGGCGTCGCGGGAGCGATGTCGGGGGCAAGCCTGCGATCTTGGTCGATGCGCCTCGGGTTGCGTTTGCGAAGTTGCTCGCCTTATATGCGCGGCCCTTGGCTTTGGCTCCTGGTATTCACGCGACAGCGGTGGTTTCACCGAGTGCCTTTGTTGATTCCAACGCACGCATCGGGGCGTATGCGATCGTCGAGGAGGGAGCGGTGATCGGGGGGGGGTGCCAGGTGTTCCCGTTCTGCTATGTGGGACAGAACTGCCGGGTGGGGGACGGCACGGTGCTGTTTCCGCACAGTGTGCTATATCAGGACGTGACCATCGGTCGTGGGTGCGTGGTTCATGCGGGGGCTGTGGTGGGGGCCGACGGCTTTGGTTTTTTCTGGGACAGTGTTCGACAAGTGAAAGTGCCGCAGATCGGTGGGGTGGTCATTGGTGACGACGTTGAGATCGGCGCGAACTCATGCTTGGACCGCGCGACGTGCGGCGATACCTTAATAGGGGGGGGTGTCAAGGTGGACAACCTCGTGCAGGTGGGGCACAACGTTGTTGTCGGCGATCACTCGATCCTCGCCTCGCACACGTGCATCGGGGGAAGCACGAACGTCGGCTCGCGGGTCTCGTTTGGGGGCAACGTGGCTGTCGCAGACCATGTCAACATCGTTGACGACGCGGCTTTTGGGGGCTGTAGCGCGGTCTTTCAAGACATCGACGAGCCTGGACGGTACCTGGGGCTGCCTCCAGTGCCTGTCGCGGCGGCAATGCGGCAGTTCGCCCTCCAAAAGAGGTTGCCGGAGTTGTTCAAGAGGCTCAAATCGCTGGAAGATGAGGTCAAGCGGCTGAAGGGCGATGGTTAGTTTTTCGCGCAAGACCTTGGCCTCGACCGTCAGGTTTTCGGGTCGTGGCCTACACTCGGGCGTCCCGGTCGCGGTGGCGGTTAATCCTGCTGAGGGTGGGATCGTGTTTGTATCTGGCGCAACTCGGACGCAGGCTGTTCCCGAAAACGTGACGGACACTTCGCGGTGTACGCGGCTGGGGGGGGTATCGACGATCGAGCACCTGATGGCGGCTTTTGCAGGACTTGGGGTTACGGACGCGGACATAGTGGTCAAGGGGGGGGAACTCCCCGCGTTAGATGGCGCTTCTTCCGAGTATTGCCAAGCAATGGTGGGGGTAGGCTTTTCTGAATTGGGTCTCTCCAGTTTAGAAGGGCCCTTTACCAGAGTACACCACCATGATTGCGACGTGAAGATCGCGATTTCGTCAGGCGTAGGGCATTGGCGGTACGAGTTCGAGTGCGGCGACAGGTGGCCTGGCTCTCAGCACTACGATTTGATGCTCACTGCAGAGGCGTTTCTTGCCCAGGTCGCCCCAGCCCGCACGTTTGCGTTCGAGGAGGAGATGGAAAAAGTGCGTGAAAGTGGGCTCGGACAAGGGCTGGACGAGACAAACGCGTTCCTGATCGGCGCGAACGGGTATCTGAACCCTGCGAAGTTTCTCGACGAGCCTGCGCGGCACAAACTGCTCGACTTGATCGGCGACCTTGCCCTCTCTGGCGTTCCGGTTTCCTGTCTCAACGTCGTCGCTGCCCGCAGCGGCCACCGCACAAACGTCGAAGCGGCGAGAAAACTAAGGGCTTCTGTCAAATTTTCGTCTTAATGGAGGGTCGCTCTCCTGCACGACTAACAGAATCACGGGCGCAATTTCCCAGCAGACCGAGGGATTCGGCAGATCGTTGCATCGCCAAGAGGCAGTTCGTAATGTGTTGCTCCAGCGGTAGGCCGATCAGTTCGGCTCCCTCATAAACATCGTCGCGCGAGACGCCCGCCGCGAATGCGGACATTTTAAGTTTCTTCGTCACGCTCTTCACCTCGACCTCCATCACGCTTTTCGAAGGGCGCACATAGGTGACTGCCGTGATGAACCCGCTCAGTTCGTCGCACGCGAAGAGGTGCCGCTGCATCGCGGTCGTCGGTTCGACTCCCGTCTTCGCGACGTAGTGCGAGGCGATTGCGAGGACGATCTCCTCGGGCCATCCCTGCGAGCGCAACAGCGCCATGCCCCACAAAGGGTGCTCGTCTGGGTGCTGATCGTAGTCAAAGTCGTGCAACAGCCCCGTGATCCCCCACGCCTCTGTGTCCTCTCCCAGTTTGGTCGCATACCACCTCATGCACGCCTCGACGCACTGGCAATGCCGCCGCAACGCCTCGCTCGGCGTGTGCTCATGGAGCAGTGCAAGGGCGTCTGGGCGCAAGTGAGCCATGTTCGCCAGTCTACAGCAGGCTCAAAGACAAGCGTCGGCTACAATGAAGGCTCGTTCGGATGGAAAGCGACAGTATCGCGACACTGATCCTCGGCCTGGCCCTGCTGGTCGCCACCGCGTTCTTCGTCGCCGCC
>CAYYZP010000174.1:0-4920 GCA_964476165.1 uncultured Fimbriimonadaceae bacterium | reverse complement strand
CGAACTCAAAAGCACAGACCCACTCCAGTTTCCCGATTACAAAGACAAGCATGCGCACTCCGTCAAAAAGACGGGGCTACAAGACAGCGTGATCAGCGGCACCGCCGCACTCGACGGCGTTACAGTCTCGGCCGCGGTCGCAGACTTCCACTTCATGGGCGGCTCGATGGGCAGCGTCGCTGGAGAAAAAATTACCAGGACGCTCGAACGCGCGTGCGAACTCCGATGTCCCGCGATCATCTTTTGTGCTTCGGGGGGGGCACGGATGCAGGAAGGCCTTCTGAGCCTAATGCAAATGGCCAAGACCACCGCTGCCGTGCAAAAGTGCCAGGAGAACCGAGTCCCGTTCATCTGCGTCTTCACCGATCCGACAATGGCAGGAGTGCTCGCGAGTTATGCCAGTGTCGCAGACGTCATCATTGCGGAGCCACGAGCGCTCGTGGGATTTGCTGGCGCACGCGTCAGCAAGCAGGCGCAGGTCACTAAGGCGCCCGACGATTTCCAGACCGCCGAGTTCGCTTTTAGGGCCGGCATGATCGACAGGATCGTCGAGAGAAGGGACCTGCGTCCGACTCTCGTGCGTTTGGTCCACATGTTCGGGGCGCACCTCGGGCAGGAGGTCGGCATTGGCTAAGAGTTGGAAGGAGTGGGAAAAGCCCGTGATCGAACTCGATGACCTGATCGCCAAGTTGCGGGCGGTCGCAGAACAGGAGACCGACGTCCATAAGAGCAAACTCCTCCAGGCTCGGCTCGAAGAGTTTGAAAAACGCCGCGACAACTTCATCCGCGTCCGCTACAGTCGGCTCGGATCTTGGGAAGAGGTCCTTCTGGCGCGCGCCGAGCCCAGGCCGTACACGCTCGATTACATCAGCCACATCTTTACCGACTTCACAGAACTCGACGGCGACCGCCGCATCGGTCAGGACCACGCGATCGTCGCCGGCCCCGCGATGTTGGAAGGGCGCGCGGTCATGATCGTCGGACACCAAAAGGGAAGAGACATCCAACAGCGCGCCTATCGCAATTTCGCCATGTGCAAACCCGAGGGCTATCGTAAAGCCGTGCGCATGTTCGAAATGGCGGAACGCTTCCGGATGCCCGTCGTCACTTTCATTGACACGCCCGCAGCAGATCCCGGCGTCGAAAGCGAGAGCCGCGGAATCAGCGAGGCCATCGCTGCCAGCATGCTCAAAATGTTCGAACTCACCGTCCCCGCAGTGAGCGTAGTCATCGGGGAGGGGGGATCGGGGGGGGCGATTGGCATTGCTATCGGCAACAAGGTCTTTATGCAGGAGCACGCGATCTACAGCGTCATCCCGCCCGAAGGCTGCGCCGCCATCCTCTGGCGCGACCCGGACAAAGGTCCGCAGGCCGCGGCCGCGCTCAAACTCACCGCGAAGTCGGCACTAGAACTCGGACTCATCGACCAGATTCTCGAAGAGCCCTTCGGCGGCGCGCACCGTGACGTCGCCGCCTCAGCCAATACCATCAAGGAGACCCTCATTGGAACCCTCGAAGACCTGGCCCAGAAAAAACCGCATGATCTCAAAACGCACCGTTACGACCGGTTCCGGTCTCTCGGAGTATTAGAAAGAGTCTAATGGTCGCTCGTCGGTAGCCACTCACGAGACTTCCAAGTCCAGTACAGCAGCGTCGCGATGAGCGCCCCCACCGCCGCGCCCGCTACCACGTCGCTGACAAAGTGGACGCCCACATAGACGCGGCTGAACGACACCAACGCCGCCCACGCCATCATCAGCCATCCGAACCACGACCGGTCGGTCTCATACGTCATCCATGCGATCGCGACCGCGATCCCGAAACACGAAGTCGCGTGCCCGCTCGGAAAACTGTTCGACGCGATCGGCGCGCTCTGACCCATTAGCGCCTCGGTATAGGAAGTGATCGGTTGGGCGAACGAAAAATTACTCGGCCTGTCGCGTTCGACCAGCGATTTAATAATCTGCGCAAAAAGACCAGAGGCCGCACCACTGACTAACGCAAGAATCGCGTAGGGTCGGTAACGCAAAACGAAACAGTACACTCCAAGGATCGTAAACTTTACAAGCCCGTTCCCCGAATCCGTGAATAGCACCATCACCGGATCGAGCCACTCGCGCTGCATACCGACGTGAATGGCCCGGAACATGTCCTGATCGATTTGATAAAGCGGGTTCAATTCCGATACCTATTTTTTGTGACGTATTGCGTGATCGAAACGCCCCATCGATATGTAGAGGGTGGCCCGGTTGGGCACTCCGGTGCAGACCGGGAACACTTGTGGTGCGGGTGTACCGCCTGCCAGCCCTGATCGTCAGTGAATCATTCACTTCTCGACGTGCAGCGTCTTCTCTTGACTATAAGTCACCGCCCCCGGTGCCGACTTCCTTGGCTTCCGAACATGTTTCTTGAGCAAATAATCCACCGTGACATACGAAGCGTGTTTGCTCGCGCTCTTGCCCACCGCAATTCGAGCCGCAAACAAGAGATCCTCCATCTGCACGCTTGTCGGACGGTTTTGCGTCAACAAAACGACGTGCGCTGAAGTCACCCCCCGAACGTGGAACCAATAATCGTTGGGCCGCGCAACCTTCGTCGTCAAATAGTCGTTGCTCGTCGCGTTTTCGCCAAAAAGCACCTTCCATCCGTTGGGCGAAAGTGCTTCTTTGATCGAATGCCCCTCGTAAGGCCGGTCTTCCTTCGCTTTCGCGGCGCCGTGCTGGTGGAGCCAGCGACGCTCCCCAGCAATCAAACGTACGTCCCCCACTCCAGCCAAAGTTGACGCGCTCTCAAGGAGGACAAGCGCCTTTTCGACCTCAGCCTTGTCTCGCAAGAGGTTCTCCTTGCTCATCGCAGCCTCCGCAGCTCCCTTCTTGGCGCGCTTGGCCCTCTCGAACATCTTGTTCGCGTTCTCGACGGCAGATAACGTCGGATCGAGGAAAATCACGATCGCGTTCCCCTCATAGTCGACTGTCTCAAAACTGCTCGCCCCCACCGGAATCGCGGATTGGTACGCCAAGACCAGTTCCGCCTGTTCTTGCCTCGATCGCGCCCGCACCGCCGAATCCAGGGCCGTTTCAATTTCGCTGAGCGCCTTGGTCCTCGCCTTTCGCACGCGCTCGAGTTGCGCACCGAGGCTCGATTTTTCCGCGGACAACTGGTCCGCATCGACGACCGCGTCAAAATGTTGCTCCAGAGCCTGACTGATCGAGTCCCTCCTCACTCCGTTCGCGAGCGGCAACGGATACGCCCCCGACCCGTGGACGTACACAGGTTCCCAATGGCCGCCTTTCACGCATGATTGCACCAATGAAAGCGACAATCCACCAGCGACTAGCGACTGAAGAAACGGCGAGGCCCCCTCGTACTCACTCAAGTCTGCCCCCACCTGGGCTTCGAGCAACGAAGGGCGCGCCTCGAAGGGTGGGGGAAGATACGGCCTGCCAGGAACGATGGGCCGTTTGCTCTTTCCAAGCCCTACTACCTTCGCGCTCACAAGGACGGTGCCTCCACCGTCGCACAGCACGATGTTCGAGTGCTTGCCCATCAGTTCTGCGACCAACAAAAAGCCCCCCCCTTCGCTGGCAAGCGATATGTCCAGAATCCTGTCCAACCCTCGCTGCACAATGGAAACGACTGTGGCATCGGACAAATACTTACGCAAAGACATGCAGAACGGTGGGGGGTTCTTCGAGTCCCCCCGACGACGGGAAACCAAATGCGCCCGCGCATACCGGGCATCGGCACTAATCAAGATCCACTCCTCACGCACGTGGAACACGCCAAGCCCGATCGTCAAATCGTCCCACTGCACAATCCGCTCGAGCCGCCCCCCCACCAGCGGCTTGCACTCACAGACCACAGCCGCAAGACTGAGAGAATCGAACGGAATCTTCACTGCGAATCGACCAGTTGCGCCAGACCGACGTCGATATACTGTCCGCCCGAGGTCTGCCGACAATGGACAGCGATCGTGTTGGGCCCCACCCGGAGTGTCGCTCTTGCCTCGCGCGACATCGGCGCGTTGACGTACCCGTCCACCCACCCTGAAAAAACCGCCGCGAGCACGCCATTCACATAAACCTCCGCGTCCTCGTCGTGCCACAGCCGCAACACGACTTGCTCAGGCAGAACTTCCAAATGAACGGTGCGACGTATCCAAATGTCGCTCGACTTCCATTCCGTCCCAACGTTTGCAGGAGTGGTCCATTGTCCAAATCCGCCGAGCCCCGTCTCCCAGTCGTGATCTTCGAAGAACTCCGACGACCAGCCTTCGCGCGGCTCCTGCGTCGTAAAGTGCCACTCTTCTTGCTTGGCCTCGCTGGTGGGGGCAAGAAGCACGGTTTCCTTTGCGGGCCGAAAAAGAATCCCGTGCAGCCGTTGCGCCCAATCTTCAGGAATCTTCATGACCTCGCGGTCATAAGTCATCAGGCCGTTCACTTCGCCTTCGACGTCCGTCGTCTGTGTGTACACCGCCGCCGAGAGTCCAGAATCGCGCATTCCATTCAACTTAAAGTACAACTGTTCATAGGCGGACATGAGTTCTGCCTGGCTCGTGTACGTTTCATATCCCCAGTTCCGTTTGTCCCACCACAAGTGCCCTTCTAGCGGAAGCCCCAGTCCTCCAAACTCGCCCAGCACAAGCGCGCGGATGCCGTCCGGCTTGGGCAGTCCTGGCCCTGGATACAGATGGACGTCGGCCACATCGCCAGTCCCGCGGTCTGTCCACCCGCTTGCGCTGTTGACCAATCTCGTCGGATCGAGTTTCTTCACAATATTGGTTATGCGCTCCGTGTCCCATTGCCCCCACCCTTCGTTGTACGGCACCCACATGACGATGCTCGGATGGACCGACCGCTGATCGATCATCTCCTTGAGTTCCGCCTCGTACTGGGCGCCGCTTTCCACGCTCCGTTCGAT
>CAYYZP010000173.1:0-2240 GCA_964476165.1 uncultured Fimbriimonadaceae bacterium | reverse complement strand
CGTTTCGGGAACGAGCGCGGCGAAACCCTCTTGGGCGCGCGCCTGCCACATCCGGTTCGCGATCGTTGCGGCTGGGGCGACTGCACCAGCGCCTTCGGACATGCAGTACCTGGCCTCGGACACGCGAACCCCGTATGCGTGGGACATCGCTCCTGAACACGCGGGCAAGGACGTGTGGTATTCGGGCGCGTGGGAGAACTCGGCTGGAGAAAGAGCCAACTGGTCCGACCCCGCCAAAGCGACCGTTCGCAGTTAGGCGCTCGGCCGTCGTGTAAGGGAGAACGATAAGCGGGAGACGCTGTTCATGGACACCTTGCAAAACATCCCGCTGGGAAAAGTGGTGGAGGCTACGGGATTCGAACCCGTGACCCCCTGCTTGCAAAGCAGGTGCTCTCCCGCTGAGCTAAGCCCCCACGAAGAGCTGATTATACCGACGCGACCCGAAAACACATTGGGGACGAGGATCGAACTCGCGTGTTCTATCGAAGGCAGATCACCGAGTTGCAGAACTTTTAATTTTGGGAACCAGCGCCATCCGCTCATTGGCGTAGTCGAACACGATCGTAAACCGTTTGAGAAGGTCCTGCCCGATGTTGCCGGCAAGGAAGTCTTCGGCGAACACCCCTTTCTTCTCGGTCGCAAACGAGACGTCGACGTTTTCAAACCGCTCACCTGAGAGTTCGAAATAAGTCATTTTCCCGTTCCTTAGGCGAACGCTTCCTCCGACTCCACCCGCTGCGTAGGCTGTTGTTTCACGACCGTTCAAGAGCCCAAACCGCTCCACTGTAGGTGTGTTGAACGTCACCGTCCCGCTCGCCCCGGTATCGAGCCTGAATCGCCCCTCGTAGCCCCCCTCAAACGAGCAAACATACGTCGGATGACGGCCGTCCAGCATCAAGTTTTGCCAGACCGCATCGCTCCGCGAATAGCCGCTGGGGTCAAAGATCGACACGCTTCCCGTATCAAGATCGATCTCGGTCACGGCGCGGCGAAAGAACTCGAACCCCACGATCCCCCCCACCTCGACGCCGAAGAAGCCTGAAATTAACTTGAGATCGATGGTGACGAAATTCAGAGACTTGACCGTGAGCGAACCAAGTTGAAAATCGGCGAGACTGACATAGTCGGACTCCAGCATTCCGCCTACCCCCCCCACGTTCACCTCGCCGAAGGAAACGGCCCCGAGATCTTTTGCGACCGTTTCATCGATCGCCATCCCACCAGCGCCGCTGTCCAAAATAAACCAGCCCACGTCCTTGCCTGCGATCGTCGGCTTGACAAGGATGTGTCCCGAGCGCGTCAGATTGGTATCGAGATCAGGCGACCCGGCATCGCTCCATTCCGTGTCTTTGGCAAGGACCCATATCGGGCGAACAAACGATGCATTGGCGACGGGCGAAAACGTGTCGAGTTCAAACCACCCCTCCAAGTCGCCCTCGACCGTTTCGATCCTCTTGGGAAACTTTATCCGACCAAGATCAAACCATGAATCTATCACATACTTTATATCAAGCCCGCTCGCCTGAAAGATGGTCTCCTTCGGAAGCCATGTGTCTTTGTCGACGATGACTCTCTGTGCATGGGTACCGTTCTTCTGTTTTAGATCGAGCGTATAACTGTCCCCCCCCGGCAAGGCATCGCCGAGACTGATCTCAAAAGGGCCACTGGGATCGAGCCACTCGTGATCGAGCACCCAAGAGATTGAGTGCTGGTGCTGGAGGTCCGAAAGATCGAGCGTATTGGGCGCGCCTGTCGGATCGGTCTCCCACCCAGACCTTCCATCGAACGCTCTGGCCTGGCCCAGCGGCCCGTCTGTAGAGAACAAGTACTCGCCCTGCTGCCCAAAGGCGAAAATGACCTTGGACTCGATTCCAGAAATGTGGGCGGTCCCCCTCGCCTCGTAATAGGGAGACTGAACGAACTGGTCAAACCCGACCGCCGCTCGCACATTTTCCACGATCTGCATGGCGCTGGGAGACTGCACGAGCAAAAGTAGAAGGGGGAGAGCCATGGCCGTAAGTCTATACGTTCAACAGGCTCCCAAGTTCCACAAGGAAACGGGCCGACCGCAAATGCGGTCGGCCCGTTGTCGGTTTCGTCTTTTGAAGAAACTAGTTCTTCTTCGGCTGAGCGGCCATTCCTGGGTTGTTGCCCTCGACTACTTTCGCAGTCAAGAAGAACACGACCTCAGTGCGCTGGCGACTGTTGTCGATGCGCTTGAACAGGTTGCCGATGAGCGG
>CAYYZP010000172.1:0-2989 GCA_964476165.1 uncultured Fimbriimonadaceae bacterium | reverse complement strand
CGAGCGCGACGGCGTCGGCGAGCATCGGTAGCATTTGATCGTAGACCTTGCCGATGCCTGCCTTGTCGGTTTCAAGTTCGAACGGATAGCGGAGCATGAGCGCGTGCCCATGAAACTCTGTTTCGAGCATCACGAGCCTAGAACAAAACGGCTCGCGAACACGGAACCCATTGTCGACGAGCATCTGGCCCAGTCCGCGGAGGGACTTGAGAGTCCTCGGTTGAAAAAGGTCGCGGGCCCAATAACGGATTCTGTCCCTCAACCGTGGCTGCTCTCTCCACTCCAAGTGTTCAGGCAATGAAAAATTGACCTCGACCAGTTTTTCCTTCCAGTCGATGTTCAGATTGACGTTGTGCCAGGCCGCGACGGCCTCACCGTAGGTTTCAATCCTTTGCCTACTTTCGTTGGAGAAACCTTTGAACGGAGCCCTGAGGGCCAGGCGATGGCCAGACATTTCCTCAGATTCCGGTATCTCCTTGATGGATGCTTCTTTCTCCGTCCTTGAACCGAACAGGTTCTTGCATTCGGACAAGTGCTGAAGAAGGTGCTTGGCAGCGCGGTTCGTCGCCTCGATGGCGCTTGCCTGCGAGTAGTGTGGGCGGTGCATAAGTTGTGCGCTCGTCATCTTTTCCTGAATCGGTCCTGTTGAATGAGAGAGATAATGGCTAATGGTTCAAAGGTCAGGTGACTTGCGCGACTCTTGTTTGGCCTCATTATGCGCTAACGCATTTCGGGCCGTCAATGTTTCCAGGTCCCAGGGAGACCACTTAGGCTCGGATCACGTAAACTAGGCTTGAAATGGCGGCAACAAAGGTCACAGCCGGAAGGTTCGGAGAATACGGAGGCCGCTATGTCCCAGAGACCCTTGTTCCCGCCCTTGACCAACTCGACGCTTGCTTTCATAAAGCTTGGGCCTCGAAGGAATTCCATGCCGAATTCGATGCTTTGCTCAAGGATTATGTGGGCCGCCCGACCCCGCTGACCGTGGCCCAACGGCTTTCGGAAGAAATCGGCGCCCACGTCGTCATCAAGCGTGAGGACCTCAACCACACTGGCGCGCACAAGATCAACAATGCGATCGGTCAATGCCTGCTCGCGCGACGGATGGGGAAAAAGCGCATTATTGCCGAGACCGGCGCTGGACAGCACGGCGTGGCGACCGCGACCGTCTGCGCGCTCTTTGGCCTCGAGTGCGTGGTCTACATGGGCGAGGAGGACTGCGCGCGTCAGGAACTTAACGTCTTTCGCATGAAACTGCTCGGTGCACGAGTGGTTCCAGTTTCGAGCGGGACGAAAACGCTCAAAGATGCGCTCAACGAAGCAATGCGCGACTGGGTCACCAACGTCGAGGGCACTCACTATGTGATCGGCACGGCGGCTGGCCCCCACCCGTACCCTGAGATGGTACGGGAGTTTCAGTCGGTGATTGGAAAAGAAGCGCGCGAACAGTATTTGGCCTCGTTTGGGTCGCTTCCAAGTGTGGCAATCGCCTGCGTGGGTGGGGGATCGAACGCCATCGGGTTCTTTTATGGATTTATGAACGACCCGACGCGGCTGGTGGGGGTGGAGGCCGCTGGACGAGGACTGGACACTCCCGACCACGCCGCGCCGCTGAGCGCGGGCTCGCCCGGCGTCTTGCACGGGTCGTACTCCTACATGATGCAAGACGCTTTCGGCCAGGTGTTGCCGACGCACTCGGTGAGCGCAGGACTCGATTACCCCGGTGTCGGCGCGGAGCACTCTTTTCTCAAGGACAGCGGACGGGCGACGTACATCGCGGTGACGGACGACGAGGCGCTTGCGGCGTTCGAGTGGCTCTCGAAGAAGGAAGGGATCATTCCGGCGTTTGAGTCGGCTCATGCGTTTGCCGCGCTTAGGGTGCCTGGAGTGGTCAAGCCAGGGGATCGCGCGATCGTCAATCTTTCGGGCAGAGGCGACAAGGACATGGAACGAGCCTCTCAAATTTTTGCCTTATAGGGTCGTCCTATTTTGCTTTGTCAGTTTTAGTCCAACATTCGTCAAAGATGAAGAGCCTGAACGTTGCGGTCGTGGGCGCCACCGGGGCGGTCGGGCAAGAGTTCATTCACCTGTTTGAAAAACGCGACTGGCAGATCAACGAACTGCGCCTACTCGCAAGTGCGCGGTCGGTTGGAAAGAAGCAAAAATTCAAAGGGTCTGATTTAGTGGTTCAAGAGACTACCGAACGTTCATTTGAAGGTATCGACGTGGCGTTCTTTTCCGCAGGCGCATCGCGTAGCCGCGAGTTCGCACCTTCTGCGGTTAAGGTTGGGGCGCTGGTGATCGACAACTCGAGCGCGTTCCGCATGGATCCAAGCGTGCCGCTCGTCGTGCCAGAGATCAATTTCGACGCCGTCACCGACAAGACGAGGCTAATCGCAAACCCGAACTGCACCGCGATCATCTTGCTCATGGCAGTCGCCCCCCTCCGAGCGTTAGGACAAATCGACCGCATCATTGTCAGCACCTATCAGAGCGCAAGCGGCGCCGGTTATCAGGCGATGCGGGAACTGATCGAGCAGAGCAAAATCGTGCTGGGTGGGGGCAAGGCCGTGCCCAAGGAGTTCCCCCACCCGTGCGCCTTTAACGTCTTTAGCCACAACACCGCGATCGACGAATCGGGATACAACGAAGAGGAACGCAAGGTCGTCGCCGAGTGCCGCAAAATCCTTTCTGATCCCGGACTCATGATCAACGTGACTTGCGTGCGCGTCCCGGTGCTGCGCGCCCACTGTGAGTCGATCACCGTCGAGTTTCACGATAAAGCGCCGAGCAGGGAAGCGATAACCGCCGTCCTGTCCAAGGCGTGCGGCGTTCGCGTCGTAGACGATCGCGAGTCGAACACATTTCCGATGCCCTGCGACGCAGCGGGCCAGAACGACGTGCTCGTGGGGCGTATTCGCACAGACATCAGCCACCCGTCAGCGGTCTCGATGTTCGTCTCCGGCGACCAACTGCTCAAAGGCGCCGC